>VGEH01000057.1 GCA_016869375.1 Alphaproteobacteria bacterium
GTCTATTCCGATTGCTGGAAGGGCTACAACGTGCTCGACGTATCCGACTTCAAGCACTTCCGGATCAATCACTCCGAGCTCTTCGCTGATCGGCAGAATCACATCAACGGCATCGAGAACTTCTGGAACCAGGCCAAGCGCCACATGCGCAAGTTCAACGGTGTCCCGAAGGCCCATTTCGGGCTATTCTTGAAAGAGTGCGAGTGGCGCTTCAACACCAGTGACCCATCCAAGCAACTAACCCAGATCAAACAATGGGTTAAGCGTCATCTCAGGTAGTTATCTGGGACAGCCCCTTAATCTAAATAGTCAGTCAGGAAACCGCGGCGGTTGTCATCCTCCGCCCGCCATGCGACAAGCCGCCCGGCCAGAGGCCTCGATGCAGCTTTCCGTCGTCATTCCGGTCAAGAACGAAGCCGACAACATCGTGCCACTGGTCGATGAGGTCGAAGCGGCGTTGAGCGGCCGTTTCGATTACGAAGTCATTGTAATCGATGACGGATCCACCGATGCGACGGCCGAGCGGCTGAAGGCCGCGAAGGCGCGCCTGCCCCGGCTCCGGCTCATCCGCCATGCCGCCAACCGAGGCCAGAGCGCCGGCGTCTGGACCGGGGCCAGGAAGGCCCGGGGCGAGTGGATCGCCACCCTCGACGGCGACGGCCAGAACGACCCGGCCGATCTCCTGGCCATGTGGGAGAGGCTCTCGGTCGAGCCACGCCCTGACATGGTCGCCGGCCATCGCGTGAACCGGAAGGACACGGCATCCAAGAAAATTGCCTCGCGCCTCGCCAACCGCATCCGCTCGGCCTTCCTCAAGGACCAGACGCCGGACTCCGGCTGCGGCATCAAGATCTTTCGCCGCGACCTCTTCCTCGAGCTTCCCTATTTCGATCACATGCATCGCTTCCTGCCGGCTCTGGCGCGTCGCCATGGCGGCCGCGTGATCTCGGTCGCGGTCAATCATCGCCCGCGCGGCGCCGGACGGTCGAACTACACGAATCTCGGGCGGCTCAAGGCCGGCCTGCTGGATCTCATCGGCGTATGGTGGCTGATCCGCCGCTCCCGCCTTCCCATCGACGCGAAAGAAGAGACTTAAGGATGACCTTCGATATCGAGCCGATCTGGCTCGCCATCGGCTTCGCCGGTCAGGCGCTGTTCTCGGCCCGCTTCATCGTCCAGTGGATCGTCAGCGAGCGTGTCGGCAAGAGCGTGATCCCGATCGCCTTCTGGCTGTTCTCGGTCGGCGGCGGCATCGTGCTGCTCGCTTACGCGATCCACCGCGCCGATCCGGTGATCATCGCCGGCCAGGCCGGCGGCCTCGTCGTCTACGGCCGGAACCTCTGGCTCATCTACCGCGAGCGCCGGAGCGCCGCAGCGTGACCAGCGCGCGCGTGTCCTTGCCGGCGGCGAGCGCGGGCTTTGGCGCCGCGCTCCTGATCGTTGCCGCGGTCACGCTCGCGCGCCTCGTCTTCCTCGGCCTTGATCGCTTCGACCTCTCCGGCGACGAGGCACAGTACTGGGTGTGGTCGCTCGACCCGGCGCTCGGCTACTACTCGAAGCCGCCGCTCGTCGCCTGGATCATCTGGGCCAGCACGCTTACTTTCGGCGACGCTACTTTTGGCGTGCGCGTGGCCTCGCCGCTCGCGCATGCCGCGACCGCGCTTCTGCTCTTCGCCACCGGACGGCGGCTCTACGGGCCGACGGTCGGGCTGTGGGCGGCGATCCTTTATGTGACGCTGCCGGCGGTCTTGGTCTCCTCGCTGCTGATCTCGACCGATCCCTTCCTTCTCGTCCTCTGGGCGGCGTCGCTCTATTTCAGCGTTGTCCTCGTCGAAACCGGCGAGGAGCGGTGGTGGGTCGCGCTCGGTCTCGTGGTCGGCCTCGGCACGCTCGCCAAATACGCGATGGCGATGTTCCCGGTCGGGCTCGCACTCTTCTTCATGCTGAGCCCGGCTGAGCGCCGCCGGCTCTCCTGGCGCGGCCCCGCGCTCGCGCTCGTGCTCGCCTTCCTCTGCTACCTGCCGAACCTGATCTGGAATCTCGAGCACGGCTTCGTCAGCTACAAGCACACCGCCGACAACGCCAATCTCGCCGGCGCGCTGGTGCGCCCGTTCAAGGGTATCGAGTTCCTGGCGTCGCAGTTCGGCGTGTTCGGCCCGATCCCCTTCGCGCTCCTCCTCGTCGCGCTGGCACGGCCGCGGCCCTTGATCGCCGACTGGCGCTCGCGCCTGCTCGTCTCGGTGCTGCTGCCGCTGGCTGCGATGATGGTCGTTGTCGCTTTCCTCTCGCGCGCCAACGCCAACTGGTCGGCGCCGCTCTACGTTTCGGCGACCGTGTTGGTCGTGGCCTGGGCGATCGAGCGCGGTCGCGCCTGGCTGCTCGGCGTCGCTATCGCGATGCATCTCGCGGTGGCCGGCATCGCCGCGGGCTACCACGATCTCGCGCGCATCGCCGGCATCGAGCTCAGCGGACGCACCGATCCGTTCAAGCGCCTGCTCGGCTGGCGCGCGCTCGGCGATGGTGTCGGCAATGTCCTCGACCGGCATCCCGGCACGGCTCTCCTCATGGAGGACCGCATGGATCTCGCGACGATGATCTACTGGGCGCGTCCTCCAGCCTGGGCCAAGTGGAGCCCCTCCGGCCGCATCCGCGATCATTGGGACCTGACGGCCAATCTCGACCGCATGCCGAGCGCACGCTTCATCCTGGCCACGCCCAACCCGAAGCCCGACGACATCCTCGGACGCTTCGACAAGGTGACAACACTCGGAACCGCCGGCGGCCGTGTCTATCGCGACCTCGACCGCACACATCATCTTTTCCTGCTCGAAGGATTCAAGGGCTATGCGCGCTAGCCCGAATCTTCGCGCCTGGGCGCTCGTCCACCTTGCGCTCTTCGCGCTGGCCGCCATCATCTTCACACTATGGCCGGGTATCGATCTGGCGGCGGCGAAGCTCTTCTTCCACGACGGGCGTTGGCTCGGCTCGGAAAGAGCCGGGGTCGAAGGCTTCCGGCGCCTCGCCGCGATCCTCGTCTTCGGCGTGCCCGTCGTCGCCGTGCTGCTGTGGCTGCTCGGCCGCGTCATCGGACGTCCGACGGGCGGACGCGCGGCCATCGTGCTGGCGCTGTCGCTGGCGCTCGGGCCGGGCCTCATCATCAACGGGATCCTGAAGGAGCATTGGGGCCGCGCGCGGCCCTCGCAGACCGCGGAGTTCGGCCGCGACAAGATCTTCACGCCGGCACTCAGGCCGACCGATCAATGCGAGCGCAACTGCTCCTTCGCCTCAGGCGAGGCGGCCTTGGGCTTCGGCCTCACGGCGCTGGCGCTCGTCATCGGGCGCAGCGTCTGGCTGATCCCCGGCCTCGTCCTCGGTGTCATGCTGGCGCTCGTCCGCATGGCGGCGGGCGGGCACTTCCTCTCCGACGTGATCTTCGGCGGACTGATCGCGAGCGCGACGGGACTCGCGGTCTACGCGCTCGTCTATCGCCGTCAGGCCGAGGCGTAGGGCCGGCGCTCAGCGGCCGGCACCGGCCGCATCGCCGTCACTTCCACCATCAGCGTCGAGACGGCTTCTTCGTCACCAGCCTTCTTCGCCGCATCGACGAGGAGCTGCCAGAGCAGGTCGCGCTGCGCATGGCTGGCACCGAGGCGCCAGAGCTCGGCGCGCACCGGCATCAGCGCGGCGATCGCTTCCTTCCACTCGCCGCGGCGGTGGTGAACGGCGGCGCGGCAGGAAGGCAGCGCGATGCCGGCGGCGACGGGGCCAAGCGTCGGCGTAGCGATCGCCTCGACGCCGTCGATCAGCTTGTCGGCGGCAGCGAAACGCCCGTCGGCGGCGAGCGCCATCGCCAGATGAGGCAGCGTGAACAGGTTGGAGCCGTCGCCGATGCGTGCCTCGGCCTTGTCGGCGAGCTCCTTCCAGCGCGGCCCGACATCGACGCCGAGATGCTCGAGCCGCCACAGCAGCGAGGCAGCATTCTGCAGGTCGATGTAGAGATCGGGCAGCGCCTGCACCAGCGGCGATGAATGATCGCGCACCCGCGTGTCGTACCAAGCGAGCAGGCCGTCCGGCCCGTCCTGCTCAAGCTGCAGGAGCGCGCGATGCCAGGTCAGATGGAACAGGAAGTTGTTGGCCTGCGCATGGCAGCCCTGGTTCTCATCCAGCCAGGCGATGCCGTCGGCCGTGCGTCCCTGCATCTCCAGCACATGCGCCACGGCATGTACGCCCCAGCGGTCGTTCGGATCATAGGCGACGGCCTCGCGCGCCAGATGCTCGGCCTCCGGATACTCGCCGCATTCCTCGCGGCCGAAGGCCTCCATCGAGGCGACCCAGCTCGCGCCCGGCGTGTCGCTCTTCCAGCCGCGGCGTGCGGCGACGACGGAGTCGAGCATGCGCGCGGAACGGCCGAGCCAGAAATAATGGAAATGCGCGAGGCGAAGCGCCAGCAGATCGGTCGGGTGCAGCGCCAGAATCGACTCCCAGGTGCGGAGCGCGCGGTCGAGGTCGCCCTCGGCCCAGGCCTGCATGGCTTCCAGGTGCCGGCGCTCGCGCGCATTGGCTTTCTCCGCGAGTGTCGCCGCATGGGCGAGCCCGGCCTTGGCGCGGTCGAGGTTCTTCGCGTTCAACGACAGCAGCGCCATGCCGGCCTTCATGACATTGGCCATGAAGAAGCCGGGGTCGGCCTTCAGCGCCTCGCCGAGCCGCTTGGTGGTGTCGACATGGAAGGTGACGTAGCCGTCGACCATGTCGTCGAAGGCGGCGAGCGCCGCCGGATTGTCGGTGGAGGCTTCGAGTCCGCGCCGGTCCTTGAGCATGCCCCGTCCTTAGCGGCAGCCGCGGCAACGCTCAAGCGCTGATCGGCTCGGCCGATTTGAGCGCGTGGAAGCGGTAGACGCGAATGTCGCCGGTCCGTAGCACGGCGCCGCGCCGGGCCCAGAGCTCGGCCTCGGCGACGAGATGCGGCACGGCGGCGGGCGGGATCGACCCCGGCTTCAGCGACTGGGTCAGGTCGCGCCAGCCCTGCAGGATCAGCGCCTGGTGCGTGTCGGTCATGTCCTCGGCGACGCGAACCTCGAGCCCGTTATGCGTCAGCAGCTCGAGCGTGTCCTGCGAGGAGCAGAGGAACGGCTCGAGCGGCTCCTTCTTGGCCCAGGCATCGACCGCCGGCGTAGGCTTCGCATCCTCGGGCAGCACGTAGTCGGTGAAGCAGAGCTGGCCGCCGGGGCGGAGGCTCTCCGAGATCGCCCCGATCAGCCTCACCTTGTCGGCGATGGTGAAGAAGGCTTCCTTGGCGAAGACGCAGTTGTAGCCGTGTTGCTTGAGCTCGATGGTCGCCGGATCATAGGCCTCGACAGGCGCCTTTTTCTCGATGCCGGCGGCGATCGAGCGCTGCATGCCGGCATCGACCAGGATCGGCCATTGCTCGAGCCCGGTCACCCAGCAGCCAAAGGTCTTGCACATGGTGCGCGTGGCGCCGCCGAGACCGGCGCCGATGTCGAGCACGTTCATGGTCGGGTTGAGGCTGAAGGGCCTGACCAGGGTCTGGATGTGATCGTCGCCGCCCGGGTTGTGCATGCCGAAGCCCCAGAGACGCTCGACCACGTCGATACGCTCGGCGCTCCACAGCGGGACCTTGGTCGTGGGCTGGCTCTTGGCCTCGGCGGCGGTGTCTTCTTCGCTGCGCGCTGTGTCGAATTCGAGCGGAGCCGGGTCGCCAGGATAGATGTCGGCAGGGTCATAGCCTTCCCACCAGGCCGCGAGGCGGACCCGGAACGGAATCTTCAAAGGCCGGCCTTCGAGCACGACAGCCGCCATGACCGAAACCCCACCCCCAGGGCTTGTCCCGACATCCCTACTATAGGCCAGTTTGGTTAATCCAAGCTTAAGGTTGTCGGGCAGGCCCGGCCGTCGCCCTGGATCGCATAACCCCCTCTTGCCGTTATATGGCCGTAATCCCTGGCGAGATTCCTTCCGTGGCCGCGAATCATGATATCCGGGAGCCCGTGGCCGTCACCTCCCAGGCGTCTCGTCGTTCGCCGCGCAAACGCGGTTCCGGCTTCAAGTGGAAGCCGGTCCTTTCGGCCGCGCTTCGCTGGGGGCTGGTCGCCGGCATCTGGGCCGGGGTGGTGGTCGCCGGCATCGTCGCATTCTACGCCCTGACCCTCCCCGACATATCGAGCCTGGAGGATAGCGGGCGGAAGCCCTCGATCCGGCTGGCGCTGACCGACGGCACCGTCTTCGCCAGCTCCGGCGAGGTCCATGGCCGGCCGGTCAAGCTCGCCGAGATGCCGAAGAGCCTGCCGCAGGCCGTGATGGCGACCGAGGACCGGCGCTTCTTCGGGCATTTCGGCCTCGATCCGATCGGCCTCGCCCGCGCGCTGGTCGTCAACATCCGCGAAGGCGGCATCCGCCAGGGCGGCTCGACCCTGACCCAGCAGCTCGCCAAGAACCTCTTCCTCACCAACGAGCGCAGCTTCGGTCGCAAAGTCCAGGAGCTGATCCTCGCGATCTGGCTCGAATGGCGCTTCACCAAGGAAGAGATCCTGACGATCTATCTCAACCGGGTGTATCTCGGCGCCGGCACCTTCGGCGTCGCCGCGGCCTCGGAGCGCTACTTCGCCAAGGATCCGCGCGAGCTCAACGTCTATGAGAGCGCGCTCATCGCAGGCCTGCTAAAGGCGCCGGCACGCTACAGCCCGACCGCGAGCCCGGAGCGCGCGCGCGTCCGCACCGAGCAGGTGCTCGCCAATATGGTCGATGCGGGCTACCTGACCGAGGCCGAAGCCACGGCAGCGAAGCGCCTTCCGGTCGGGCGCGGCCGCTATCCGACGGGGGGGCTCGGCCCGCGCTACTTCGCCGACTGGGTCCTAGACCAGGTCGGCTCGACCATCGGCTATGTCGATCGCGACCTCGTGGTCACGACGACGCTGGATGCGCGCCTGCAGCGCCTCGCAGAATCCGAGGTCGAGGCGATCCTCGCCAAGAACAGCGACAAGCGCGACGTCGGGCAGGCGGCGATGATCACGCTTGGGTCCGACGGTCGCGTGCTCGCGATGGTCGGCGGGCGCGACTATCGCGAGAGCCAGTTCAACCGCGCGACCCAGGCGCTCCGGCAGCCGGGATCGGCGTTCAAGCCCTTCGTCTATCTCGCGGGGCTCGAAGCCGGCTACGGGCCGGACACGATCGTCGACGATGCGCCGATCACGATCCGCAACTGGAGCCCGTCCAACTTCGATCGCCGCTTCCGCGGGCCGATGCGGCTCGGCGATGCGGTGACGCAGTCGATCAACACGGTCGCCGTCCGCGTGTCCGAGACGGTCGGGCGCGGCCGCGTCATCGATGCGGCGCATCGCCTCGGCATCCCGCAGGCGCTCGACGACACGCCGAGTCTCGCTCTCGGCGCCAGTGAGGTGACGCTGCTCGACCTGACGCAGGCCTATGGCGCCTTCGCCACGGGCGGCGAGGCGATGCGCGCCTGGGGCATCGTCGAGATCAAGGATTCCGACGGCCGGCTTCTCTATCGCCGCCAGCCGGCACCGGAGCGCGTGATCGCGCCGGCTGTGGCCGCGCGCATGACCGAGATGCTGGCCGGTGTCGTGCAGGCGGGCACCGGACGCGCTGCGCGCCTCGACCGGCCGGCCGCCGGCAAGACCGGCACCACCTCGAATTCCAAGGACGCACTGTTCGTAGGTTACACTGCCGACATGGTCACCGGCGTCTGGTTCGGCAACGATGACGGCCAACCGATGAAGGATGTGACCGGAGGCGGGCTTCCGGCCGAACTCTGGGGCAGCTTCATGCGGAAGGCGAGCGAGGGCTTGCCGGTCCGTCCGCTGCGCGCCGTGCCGCCGGACTATCCGGTCGCCCAGGTGCCGGGCGGCTGGTTCGGGCGCGTCTTCGGCGCGCCGCAACCGATCGATCGTCCGATGCCCCGCGGCGGTGCCACCTACCAGAGCCCCAGCCAGAACCAAGGCGGCGGGCGCGACTAAAAGACCCTTCTTAATCTGTGGTCAGGTGGTACCCACCTACCTATTATCCTGGAATCATTCCAAGCGGGGAGAGCGACCATGGCGAAGGGCGATGCGGTGGCCGATGCGCTGACCAAGGTGCTGGCGGACTCCTATGCGATCTATTTCAAGACCCACGCCTTCCATTGGAACGTGACCGGGCCGAATTTCTTCTCGCTGCACGAGATGTTCGGCGCCCAGTACAACGAGATCTGGACCGCGCTCGACACCATCGCCGAGCGGATCCGCGCCATTGGCGGCACGCCGCCGAGCGGGCCTGCGGCGCTCGGGCGGCTGGCGACCATCGCCGATGCCAAGGGCAATCTCGAAGCCAACGCCATGGTGCGCGAGCTCCATGACGGCCACCAGGCGGCGCTGAAGACGATCAAGGCGGCACTCTCGGCCGCGGAGAAGGCCGGCGACCAGGCCTCGGTCGACCTCATGGTCGAGCGCACCGACGCGCATGACAAGCACGCCTGGATGCTCAAGTCGACGCTCGCCGACTGACTTGAAGTCCGGGCGCTATACGCAGCCGGCGGATTGCGTATAACGCCGCGCGCTTGCTCGGGCAGGCCGTTCGGATAGCCTTCCTCGGGGGTATTTCGAACGGGAGGTACACATGGCACGCATCCGTTGCCGTCCGTGGCTGCCCATTCTCGCCGCGACGGCCATCGCCGCTTTCCTCGCTCCATCCGACACGCGCGCGCAGACGACGCTCAAGGTCGTCATCCATGCCGAGCTCAGGAACCTGGATCCGCTCTGGACCACGAGCCTGATCGCCTACAACTACGGCAACATGGTGCTCGACACGCTCTATTCGCTCGACACCAAGCTCGGTGCCCATCCGCAGATGGTCGAGGCGCATACGGTCAGCCCCGACGGCCTGAACTGGAGCTTCACGCTCCGCCCGGGGCTCAAATTCTCCGACGGCACGCCCGTCACCACCAAGGACGTGATCGCGACTCTCAGGCGCTGGGGTCAGCGCGCGCCGGACGGCCGCGTACTGGTGGAGCGACTCGCCAGCCTCGAGGCAAAGGACGACCGCACCTTCGCCATCGTGCTGAAGAAGGCCTATCCGCTGATGCTGCAGAGCCTGGCTGGCATCGCGACGACGCCCTTCATCTACCGCGAGCAGGAGGCCAAGACCGACGCCTTCACCGAGGTCAAGGAGTCGATGGGCTCCGGCCCCTTCGTCTTCGTCAAGGACGAGTGGGTGCCAGGCGCCAAGACGGTGTTCCGCAAGAACCCCCACTACGTGCCGCGCTCGGACGCGCCCAACGGCTACGCTGGCGGCAAGACGGTCAAAGTCGATCGCGTCGAGTGGAGCAACATCCCCGATCAGGCCACCGCCGCCGCGGCCCTGATGAAGGGCGAGGTCGACATTATCGAGGCTCCCTCGCACGACCTGATCCCGCAGCTCAAGAAGGACGCCAACGTCGTCGTCCGCGTCATCAACCCGATCGGCCGACAGGCGGTGGCACGGCCGAATCACCTGGTGCCGCCCTTCAACAACGTGAAGGCGCGCCAGGCGCTGATGCTGATCGGCAGCCAGCAGGACTACCTGACCGCGATGGTCGGCGACGATCCGGCCCTGCAGAAGGTCTGTCACGCGCCCTTCGTCTGCGGCACCGAGAACGAGACGCTGGTCGCGGCCGAGCCCTATCTCAAGCCCGACCACGAGAAGGCGCGCCAGCTGATGAAGGAGTCTGGCTATGACGGGCGGCCGGTCGTCATCATGACGCCGACGGACCTTCCGATCCTGCACAACATGACCGTCTACACCGCCGATCTGCTGCGCCAGATCGGCGTCAATGTCGATTTGCAGGCGACCGACTGGGCGACCCTGGTGCAGCGCCGCGCGACCAAGGACGACCCGCAGGCCAACAAGGGCGGCTGGCACATCTTCCAGACCACCTGGCCTTCGGCGCTGCAGTCGCATCCGTTCCTCAACATCTCGGCGGCGACGCCCTGCGACGGCAAGAACTGGTTCGGCTGGGCCTGCGACGAGGAGATGGAGAAGATGCGGATCGCCTTCCTCGACGCCAATACGCCGGCGGAGAAGAAGGCCTCGCTCGAGGCCTTCCAGAGGAAGTTCTTCGAGGTGCTGCCCTATCGCATCCTCGGCCAGATGCTGAACCCCGTCGCCTATCGGAAGAACATCGAGGGCGTGCTCGACGCGCAGGAGCTCGTCTACTGGAAAATTGCGAAGAAGTAGGGTGAAACCCTCCTCCGGCTCAGCCGGGGGAGGGCCTTCGCGGCGCGCGCAGCACCAACGCGTAGAACGTCGCGAAGCCCGCGACCGAGACCGCCGCGATCGCCGTCATCATCGGTCTCGTCGTGTCGTCGAGGATGTGGCCGACGCCGGCGCCGACCGCGGCGGCGATGCCGAGCTGGAGGAAGCCCACCATCGCCGAAGCCGCGCCCGCCATGCGCGGGTAGGAGCCGATGGCGCCGGCGATGCCGGCCGGCAGCGTGAAGCCGATGCCGATCATCACGACGACGAAGGGCAGCACCACGGCGAAGACATCGGCGATGCCGGCCCAGGCGAGCGCCGCGCCGAGAAGCCCGAAGCCGGCGGAGATCAGTGTCCCCGTCGTCACCATGCGCTCGATGCCGAAGCGCTGGATCAGCCTTCCGGCCATCAGCGCGCCGGCGGAGTAGCCCGCCGCGGCGGCGCCGAAGCAGAAGCCGAAATACTCGGTCGGCAGGCCCAGCACGTTGATCAGCGTGAAGCTGGAGCCCGAGATGAAGGAGAAGATGCCGCAATAGGCAAGGGTGACGGCGAGCGCGTAGCCTAGGAACACGCGGTCGGAAAGCAGGCTTGCATAATTGGCGACGAGCCGCTTCGGATCGAGCGCCGTCGGGTTCGGCTGGAGATTGGTCTCGTCGAGCAACGTGTAGAGCCCGATCAGGCAGATCGCGCCGAATCCCGCAAGGAAGAGGAAGTTCGCCTGCCAGCCGAAGGCGACGGTCATCCAGCTCCCGAGCATCGGGCCGATGATCGGCGCGATCGCCATCGCCGAGGACATGTAGGCCAGCACGCGCGCGGCGACGACCGGTGCGTAGAGATCGCGCGCGACTGCCCGGCCGAGCGTGACGCCGGCGCAGCTGCCGATCGCCTGCAGCAGACGGAAGACGATCAGCGCCTCGACGGTCGGCGCGAAGGCGCAGGCGATCGAGGCCGCGACATAGAGCGAGATGCCGAAGCGCAGCACCGGGCGCCGGCCGAAGCGGTCGGAGATCGGGCCGTAAGCGAGCTGCATCAGCGCCGATCCCAGCAGGAAGACGCTCAGGGTGAGCTGGACGCGTGCCTCGTCGGTCGCGAAGACGCGCTGCATGGTCGGCAGCGAGGCCAAATAGAGATCGGTCGAGATCGCCTGGAAGGCGACGAGTCCGGTCAGCAGAATATTGACGGCCGGGCCGGAGCGCGGCGGCGAAGCGGCAGCGGTCATCCGTAGCGATGCAGCCGGATGCCGTGGTCGCCGAGCCACTTCTTCGGCCCGTCGACATCGCTGACGAGCTTGCGGACCAGCTTCCAGAATCTCGGCCCGTGATTGAGCTCGACCAGATGCGCCACCTCGTGCGCGACGACGTAGTCCATGACCTCCTTCGGCGCCAGGATCAGCCGCCAGCAGAAGGCGAGCGCGCCGCTGGGAGCGCAGCTGCCCCAGCGCGTCGTGGTGTCGCGCAACGTCACGCGGCTCGGCTTCCTGCCGACGACGGGAGCATGATGCTCGATCAGCGCCAGGATCTGGCGCTTCGCCTCGGCCTTGAGCCAGTCGGTAAGGCGCCGTGCCAGATGCTCGATCCTGCCGGCGACATGGATTTCCTGATTCTCGATCCACACCGTGCCGCGCATGCCGGGGCGATGGCGGATGATGTGGACGACACCGCCGACCGGTACCTCTGCACCGTCGGCGAAGGGTACCGGCGGCGGCAGCCCGGCCAGCTTCCTGCCGATCCAGCTTCGGTTCTCATGCGCGAAGTGGGCGGCGCGCGTCAGCGACACGCGCCTAGGCACGATCAGCAGCACGACGCCCTTCGGCGCATCGACGCGAAGGCTCAATCGCCGCGCGGTCGCCGAGACGCGAAGCTGCACGCCGGGCGGCAGCGTCACCTGGACGTCCTTTCGTATCACGACGTCGGCCTAGCCAAGTCGGAACTCCGATGAGGGGGCGGTCCGTCCTAGCCGGTCCCGCCGGCCATGGTCAATCGCGCCTCAATTTTTGGGTCGCGCATCGCTAGGGAAGGGCCGACAGGCCGGCCTCGACGACGCGAAGGAGCTTGGGCAGGTCGATGGTCATGTCGGCCTGGTAGTCGGGCTCGCCCTCGGCCGGCGCGCCCGAGGTGACGATGCCGTAGCGATGCCCGAGCGCACGCGCCAACATCCAGTAGGTCGGGTTGAGCAGGCTCCGCGCATGGCACTCGACCATAAGCGTGCCCTCGGGTGCGGCAGGCAGGTTTCCTCCGGCAGCGCCATGCGGGAGCACGATGGCTTCCGCGCCGGAGAACAGGTCGAGCTGCTCGGCGACGCTCCGTCCGTCGAGGGTCACGGGCACGAACCCGTATCGCTGCAGCGCGGCCGCGACCTCGGCGTCATTGGTCACCTTGCGGCGCGTCGCATCTCGCCGCGACAGATAGAGCCGGCGCGGCATGCCTGCGATCGGCGCGCCGCCCAGGCGAGACCGCAGCTCCCTGAACCAAGGCCGCAAGCGCGGCGTCACCTCTCCCGAGGAGAGGAACGAGCTGAGATAGAGGCGCTCGACGCGGATGCAGCGCCAGGGGAACGGCGTGACCAGCGCCGGCCTCAGCGTCGTCAGGGTCTCGTGCTGAAACGGCAGAAGGCCGCCGTCGTTGATGAGCATGGAAAGGGGTGAGAAGGCCGGTTCCGCATCGCGCACGCGCATGCGCGGCAGGACCTCGCACATCCAGTGGTAATAGTTCTTCGCGCCCTTATCGAGCATGTACATCACCGGATCGCTGACGGTCAGCTCCGGCTCCAGCTCGTGATGCATGTAGATGGAGACGCGCTCGCCCTCCATGTCCAGGTTTGCGGCGTCCGGACGGCGCATGAGCGGCCAATCGGCCTTGTAGTGCGCGGCATAGGGCTCCGACAGGGCCACGCCGCGGTCGAGGAAGATGCGAAAGCACTCGAAGCCGTAGAATGTCAGCCGATGGATCGTGACGTCGTCGAGCCGTGCGACGAAGTGGTCCTGGGAGCTGTCGAAACCGACGCCGAACTGCTCGCGGTTGCGCTCGCCCGACACGATCTTCGCCGCGTCGTCGGCATCGGCCGGGTCGAGCAGATCGATCGGACGAAAGTCGACCGGCTCGTCGGGCGGCGCGCGCAGGATCGAATTCGGTGTGCGGAAGACCTCGGCGAGCGTGCCGACAGGTCGGCATACGGTGTGAACTGAGAGGAATCGGAAGGCGCTCGCCGGCATTTCGGTGTGACTACCGAATGCGCTCCGGCCGGTCAACCGGACCCGGCCTCTTGCCCTCGGCGCTTCGGGCCATTAAACTACGATCAATTCAGTCGCAGTTATGAACGAGCCATGGCCTTCTACGGCGCCCGTGTCGAATACGCGCTGCACACGCTGCTGAACCTGACCTTCGCACCGGGAGGCACGGCGCCGAGCGCGCGCGATCTCGCCGATTTCCAGCGCCTGCCCGTTGCCTTCATGCGGAAGCTGCTGACCCAGCTCGAGAAGGCAGGATTGATCGAGGGCACCGAGGGCGTGCGCGGCGGCTGGCGGCTTGCCCGCGATCCGAAGCGTATCAGCGCGCTCGAGGTGGCGGAGGCGGCCGAAGGCCGGACACCGTTGTTCGAGTGTCGCGAGATCCGCGCCCGCTGCGCGCTCTGGCCCGATGACGGCAAGCCGAAGACAGCGACCACGGGTGTCTGCGAGATCCATGCGGTGATGCTGCAGGCCGAAGCCGCGATGCGCCGCGAGCTCGGCCAGACGAGCCTCGCCGACATCCTCGCCAAGGTCGAGGCCAAGCGTTCGACAGCCTCCAAGGCGGCTGCACCTGCTTGGTTCGCCGACCGTTATGCCGAGAGGAGAAAAGCATGACCGACATCCTGGTTCTCGGCGGCGGCTTCGCCGGCTTCTGGGCGGCGCTCGCCGCCAGGCGCGTCGCCGGCGACAAGGCGAAGATCGCTCTCGTCTCGCGCTCATCGGTCTTCGAGATGCGACCGCGCCTCTATGAAGCGCGACCCGAAACCCTCGGCGTCGATATCCGCGAACCGCTGGGTGCTGCCGGCATCGGCTTCATCGAGGGCGAGGCGACCGGCGTCGATGTCGCGGTGCGCCAACTCAAGCTTGCGTCCGGGACTCTCGGCTACCAACGCCTGGTGATCGCGACCGGCAGCGCGCTGCGCCGGCCACCGGTGCCAGGCGCCGACCGTGCCTTCTCGATCGACACCCAGGCCGAAGCGATCCGCTTCGATCGTCGGCTCGCCGAGATCGCCGGCAAGAGCGAGGCGATGGTCGCCATCATCGGCGCCGGTTTCACTGGCATCGAGCTGGCGCTCGAGCTGCGGGACCGCATCGAGACGCATGGCGGCGACGGCGAGAAAGTGCGCGTCGTCCTGATCGACCGCGCCGCCGAGGTCGGCTTCGAGCTCGGCGCCAATCCGCGGCCGACGATCCAGGCCGCCCTCGACGCGGCTCGGGTCGAGTGCCGGCTCGGCGCGAGCGTGACGACGATCAGCGAGAAGGGCGTCACCCTAGTCGACGGCACAGTGCTCGCCGCCGATGCCGTTGTCCTCACCTGTGGTATGGCCGCCTCCAATTTCACGCGCCATGTTCCGGGCGAGCGAGATGCCTTGGGCCGCCTCTTCGTCGATCGCAGCCTGCGCGCGCCCTCGGCACCGGGCCTCTTCGCCACCGGCGACGCCGCCGCCGCCGATACCGGGGACGGCCATCTGGCGCTGCAATCCTGCCAGCACGCGCTGCAGCTCGGCCGCTTCGCCGGCGAGAATGCCGCGCGCGATTTCTTAGGCCTGCCGTTGATCGACTATGCGCAGCCGCGCTACGGCACCTGCCTCGACCTCGGCCGATACGGCGCCATGCGGACGCTCGGATGGGACCGCCAGGTGCAGGAGGCCGGCGCGGCGACCAAGGAGCGCAAGCGCCTTATCAACACCCGGCTCATCTATCCGCCGCCCGGCGCCACCGGCGCGACCTTGCTCGCGATGTCCTCGACCGACCCGGCGCGGCAGGGACGACCGTAGGAGTTCCTTCCGCTACACGTGATCCCGCGGGATCTCCAGGTTCCAGCTTTTCGAGAAGATGCGGCCGACGCCTTCGTAGGCGTCCAGCGTGGCGTTGATGCGGAAATGCGTCGCGGTCGAGGTCATCACGGTGCGCGTGCGTGTCTCCACGTTCCAGCTTCCGCGCGAGAAGCGCACCGACCAGGCCGTCTCGGCGCGGGCCGACAGCGGATCGTTGGGCAGGATCGAATAGTACTGGTCCTGGCAGGCGCGCATGGTCCAGCCGGTGTCGTCGAACTGGATGAGGCCGCCATTCTCCTGCACATGGGAATCGATGCGGCCGGTCTCGATGTCGCGCTTCATCTCGCGCATCTCGAAGCCCTTCTCGATGATGCGTGCGGCCAGCGGCCTCGGCCGCTCGGCCGGCGGCAGCGGCTTCAGCATCGAATCGGCCAGCTGCTCGCGGCGCACCGGCAGGTCGATGGCGCTGATGCCGGCGCGCACCGTCACCGTCGCGTTTGCCGGCGACGGCCAGGCGATCGGCCAGTAGCTGGTCGAGATCGAGACGCGGATCTTGTGTCCGGCGTCGAAGGCCTGGCCGAAATCGTTGAGCTTCACCTGAACGCGGTAGCGCTTGCCGGGCACCAGCTTCTGCGGGAACTCGTGGCTCTCGCGATGCGTCAGGTTCAGGAGCCCGTAGGTCGAGCGTGAGACACGACCGTCCGGCGCGACATCGCCCAGGCGCACGCAGATCATCGCGTCAGGCTTCTCGCTCTCGATGTCGAGCTCGACGATAGGCGCGCCCAGCATCTCGATACGGTCGGGCAGCGGCAGGGAGTCGAAGACCAGCGCATTGCCGTCGAGCTCGCGCTGGTCGGTCGGCATATCGGGGCCGAGCCCGTGCGGGCACCAGCGGCCGTAATGGCCGGGCGACAGGGCAGAAAGGATCTTGAGCGGCGCTTCGGCACCCGCCTTGGCGAGCAAGCCGTCGCGGTTGAGATAGAAGCGCTGCATGGTCACGCTCGGCGGCGGCCAGGACGGCTCGGGCACGAAGCGCCCGGCGATGGTCGCAGGCTTGGCGACGGGCGGCGTGTAGTCCTGGATGAAGCAGCGGAGCATCGGCTCCTTCATCATCCCGGTGTCCTTGTCCTTCAGCCAATGGTCCCAGAAGCGCACGGCCTCCTGCAGGAATCCCACGGCCGGTCCCGGCGCGGCGTCATGCGGATACTGGTGCGACCATTGCCCGATCCACGCCAGGCGCGGGCATTTCAGGTTCTCCATCAGCCGCGGGATCGCGTTCGAGTACCCGTCTGCCCAACCGCCCACGGCGAAGACCGCGCATTCGATGTCCTCGTAGGTCTCGCAGACCGAGCCGTGCTTCCAGAAGCCGTCGCGGCGCTGGTGCTTGAGCCATTCCCCGATCCAGAGCCCGCTGCCCTCGAGCCGTTCGAGCCACATGTCGCGCCACCGCGAACCCGAGATCTCGGGATCCGGCGGCCGCGAATTGTGGGAGAACATGTTCGCGCCCCACTTCATGTTGTCGTTGAGAAGGCAGCCGCCCATGTAGTGGATGTCGTCGGCATAGCGGTCGTCGGTGGAGCAGGAGGTGATGATCGCCTTCAGCGCCGGCGGCTTCCGCGCCGCGACCTGGAGCGAATTGAAGCCGCCCCAGGAATTGCCCATCATCCCGACCTTGCCCGTGCACCAGGGCTGCTTGGCGATCCAGGCGATCGCTTCCAGGCAGTCGTCATGCTCGAGCTTCAGGTACTCGTCATGGAGCACGCCGTCGGAATCGCCCGATCCCCGCATGTCGACGCGGATCGCGGCATAGCCGTGTCCGGCGAAGTAAGGGTGCAGCTTGGAGTCGCGGATCGAGGTCGCGTCGCGTTTGCGATAGGGGATGTATTCGAGCACGGCCGGCACCGGGTTGGCCTCGGCATCGGCCGGCAGCCACATCCGCGCCGACATCCGGCTGCCATCCGCCAGCGGGATCCAAAGATTGAGGACCTCTTTGATCTTCTGCGGAAAGCTGTCGAGGATCTTCACGTCGTCGGGCATGCGGTTCACTCCTGGGTCGGGCCAAGCTTGCCACCGTCTCTTCTGTTCCTACAATCGCCCGCACGCCGATGGCGGAACGAGACCGGACCGGAAGATGACGTCGCGCTTCGAGGTTCATGAGGCCGGCATCCGCGAGCTCCAGGCGGCAATGGAGACCGGTGGCGTCACGAGTCTCGGTCTGATCGAAGCTTATCTCGCGCGCATCACCGCCTATGACCGGAGCGGGCCATGCCTGCAGGCGATGATCCGCCTCAACCCCGCAGCCGAGGCGGCGGCGGCGGCGCGCGATGCCGAGCGCCGAGCCGGCCGTCACCGTGGTCCGCTCCACGGTGTCCCCGTCATCCTTAAGGACAACTACGCGACATCGGAGATGCCGGTATCCGCGGGCTCGCCGGCTCTTGCCTCACTCCGCCCGCGCGCCGATGCGTTCCAGGTGGCGCGGCTGCGCCAGGCCGGCGCCGTGATCCTCGGCCTCGCCAACATGGACGAGCTCGCCGAGCTCACGAATGGCCTGAGCAGCCTCGGCGGCCAGACACGCAATCCCTACGATCCGACGCGCATCCCCGGCGGGTCGAGCGGCGGCAGCGCCGTCGCGGCGACGGCGAGCTATGCGGCCGTCGCCTTCGGCACCGATACGGGAAGCTCGCTCAGGATACCGGCGGCCGACAACAACCTGTTCACGCTGCGCCCGACCAAGGGCCTGTCGAGCATGCAGGGCATCATCCCCTATTCGCGCACCCACGACACCGCAGGGCCGATGGCGCGCTGCGTTGCCGACCTCGCGATTGCGCTGGATACGACAGTCGGTGCCGATCCGGCCGACGCGGCAACACGCATCCTCGACGGCGGAGCGCTGCCCTCCTTCGTTGCCGCCCTCGACGCGGCGGCGCTCGGAGCTGCGCGGCTCGGCCTTCTTTGCAGCGGCTTCGACGGCGAGGAGACAGCCGAAGTCGCGGTGATCGTCGAGGCCGCGGTCGCGAGCATGGTCGAGGCCGGCGCGGCAGCGGTCGAGGTCGCGCTGCCGGAGGGGACCGACCTCGCCGGCGCGATCGTCTGGGACCATGAACTCAAGCTCGACCTTGCAGACTATCTTGCCGGCATACCCGATGCGCCGGTCCGCTCGCTCGACGAGATCCTCGCGCGCGGTCTCTTCCATCCTTCGCTCGAGGCGCGGCTCCGCCAGCTGGCAGCGATGCCGGGCCGGACTGACCCGGCTTACCGCCGCGCGCTGGAGAAGCAGGTTGAAGTCCGGGCGGCGGTGACCGCCCTCCTCGACCGGTACCGGCTTGATGCGCTGATCTACCCGACGATCCGGCAGAAGCCGCCCCTCGTCGGTGCGCCGCCGCGGAGATCGAACGCGCGCCTTGCCGCTGTCACCGGGCTGCCCGCGCTCGCTGCGCCCGCAGGCCTCACCGCCGACGGGCTTCCGGTCGGCTTGGAGATGGTCGGGCGCAGTCTCGGCGATGCGCGCCTTCTGAGCCTCGCCTATGCCTATGAGCAGATAGCAAGGCCGCGGCGGCCGCCTGCGACGACGCCGGCGCTGACGCCCTCGGGTGTCAGCGTGTAAAAGATCGACCATGGACAAGACGCTTCTCGCCGCGCGCGCACATCTGGTTCTGGACGATGCGACGATCCCGGAACTGCCGAACCATTATCGCGGCAAGGTCCGCGACAACTACGACCTGCCGGACGGCCGGCGCATCCTGATCTCCTCCGACCGCATCTCGGCCTTCGACATCAACCTCGCGGCGATCCCCTTCAAGGGCCAGGTGCTGACCCAGACCGCGCGCCACTGGTTCGAGGCGACCCGCGACATCTGCCCGAACCATGTCCTCGACTATCCGGACCCGAACGTCGTCGTCGGAAGGCGGCTGAAGATCCTCCCGGTCGAGATCGTCGTGCGCGACTATCTCGCCGGCACCACCGGCACCTCGATCCTGACCCTCTACAAGAAGGGTCAGCGCGAGATGTATGGGATCAGGCTGCCCGACGGGCTCAAGCCGAACGAGAAGCTGCCGGCGACGATCATCACGCCGACCTCGAAGGCGGCGGATGGTGCGCATGACGAGCCGTTGACCTCGCAGGAGATCCTCGGCCGCGGTCTCCTCAACCAGGGTCAATGGCGCGTCGTCACCGACTACGCCCATGCGCTCTTCGCCCGCGGCCGCGCCATGGCGGCGAAGCAGGGCCTCATCCTGGTCGATACCAAGTACGAGTTCGGCACCGACGAATCCGGCACCATCATTCTCGCCGACGAGATTCACACGCCGGATTCCAGCCGCTACTGGAAGATGGCGACCTACCAGGCGCGCTTCGAGAAGGGCGAGCGCCCCGACAGCTTCGACAAGGACTTTGTCCGCTCCTGGGTGACCGAACGCGTCGATCCCTACAAGGAGCCGGTTCCGCCGATCCCGAAGGACGTGATCCTCAGGACCGCCGAGGTCTATGTCGAGGCCTACGAGACGATCACGGGGAAGGCGTTCGAAGTTCCCGCCGACGAGCCGGTGCTGCAGCGGATCAGGCGGAATCTGAACCGATACATTCCCTCCTGATTCCTAGCTGAACACCTTCTTCAGAAGGTCGGTCGAGCGGGCCGCCGGGTTGGTGCGGATCTGCTCCTCCTCGACCGCCATGTAGTGGAACAACCCGTCGAGTCCCTTGCCGACCGAGTAGTCGGTCAGGTTGAAGTCGGACAGGCTGGAGCCGGCAAGCGGCAGGCTCGATGCCTTGGACTCGACCGCCTTGTAGGCGGTGACCGCGCCGACGCCGGACAAGCTGCGGTCGACGATCGGGCGGAAAGCCTGGGTCAGGTCGTTCGAGGTGGTGCGGCGGAAATACTGCGTCGCTGCGTCCTTCGGCCCCGACAGGATGCCGCGTGCGTCGGTGATCGACATTTTCGTGACGGCGCCGGTGAAGATGTCGAGGGCCTTGGGTGCGGCCTCCTCGACGGCCCGATTGATCTTGAGCTGAAGCTCGTCGAGCAGGCCGGCGGCACCGATCGAGCGCAGCGGCGACTGGATCTGCTCGAGCGCGCCCGGCAGGGGAATGCGGATCGCCGGATCCTTGTAGAAGCCGTCGGTCTTGCCGGTGCGGCCGACGACGCGCTGCGAAGCGAATTTGAGCGCCTCCTTGAGTCCCCCGCCGATCTCGCCTTCGCTCAAGGACGAGCCGGAGCCGGTACTGCCGCCGGTCGTGGTGCCGGTGCCGAGGAGGCGCCGGCCCTGATCGAGCAGATTGCCTTGGGCGAAGGCGGCACCGGGAAGGGCGGAGAAGAGCGCGGCGAACACGAGACGGCGGCTGAGCATGGGGGACTCCAGGCATCGACGATGCTGAAGCACTAGCAGGTTTTGCGGTGTCTCGCTCGCGGGTGGCTGTCGCCTATCAGGGCATCGGAAATGGAAAGCCCCGCCGGCCCGGGAGGATCGGCGGGGCTTTCTCCGAAGCAACGATCGGGGGCCAATCCGATCCGTGCCCGATCACCTGACCAGTCTAGTAGCGGTAGTCGATGCAGTTGCCGCGGAAATCGCATTCCACCCTCGGCGTGGCATTGCCGACGGCGACGCCAGGCAGCGCGGGTTGAATCGCAATCTGCGCCGGCGGAACACTGCGCGACGCGCGCGCATCGTTTTGCGGTGCCACGCTACGCCCGCTCGCGGTCGCCATGCGATAGGTCGGAAGCCCGGCCACGCTCGACGTGCAGTTGCCGCGATAGTCGCACTCCGCCCAGACGCCGTAGACGACCGAGCCATTCGGCGTCAGCGCCGCCGCATTGGCGTAGCGACCGTCGACGATGGGCGTTACCGCGTCGGCGGGCACAAAGCCCGTGCGCTCGGCTACCATCGCAGTGCCGGGTACGATCGCCATACCAGCCGACACGCCGCCAAGACCGGTGGCGCGACAATTGTTGGGCGCGTCGCAGACGACTACCGGGATACCTGTGACGAGTTCGCTTGCCGGCGTAACGACGCCGACGGGGACACCGCTCGGCACGCTCGTCACAAGGGGGACAGCGCCGATCGTCGGCACCGCGATAGCGGTGACCGGGGCGCCAGCACTCGGAATCAGGCGAACATTGTCCGCTCCACTTCCGAGGATCGCGACGCTGTTGCCAGCCGATCCGCTGACACCATTCATCCCCGGGGAACCAGACGCTCCGGGCAATCCGGCCGTTCCGGAGGCGCCAGCCGATCCGGCCGTGCCACCGATTCCGCCAGCGCCGCCGGTACCGCCCGTACCACCGGTGCCGCCCGCCCCGCCGGCACCACCAGTCCCGCCGATCCCGCCGGTGCCGCCAGTGCCACCGGTGCCGCCCGTCCCGCCAGATCCGCCGGCTCCACCAGTCCCGCCGGTGCCCCCGGTCCCGCCCGTCCCGCCGGCACCACCACTCCCGCCGGAGCCGCCCGTGCCCTGGCTGCCGCCGGCATTGCCGTTTGTGCCGCTGTTGCTGCCTTGATTGCCTTCGGTGCCCGAAGGGTTGTTGCCGGCCGGGCTGTTGCCGTTGCCCCCGGCCTTGCCTTTGTCGTCGCTGTCAACCGTTCCCCCGGAACGTCCACCCCGATCCCCGCCACCCTTGTCGCCGCCACGTCCACGGCCGTTTCCGCCATGCCCGCCATGCCCATCATGAGCACCGGCGCCCTTAGCGAGAGCGGGCTTTCCCTCCAGGCTGCTTGAAGTGATGGCATACGGGGTGAATGACAGGATGGCGACAAGCGCGGTGGTACCCACGAGCTTGCTGGCAAGCCGCATCGGAACTCTCCTATGAGATGAGGGGACCCGGCCCCAAATTCAGGGGACTGTTGCGACCATCAACAATCGAAAGCCCGAAAAATGCCGATTAATGTAGTGACAACGAGGTGACGACGGCACCTCCGACAACTGAGAGACTTTGGGCAAATAGACAACCGCTGGTCTACGGCATCGCGCCGCAGCCTTTCCCTGATTTACCTATCGTGCGGACTTACCGCGCCAAAGACTAAGGTTCATCCTATGGGTGCGGGTGCATTAACGTTAGATAGTAAGTTTGTTCCGCGCGGAGTTCGCCCTTTCCGGTACGGAGCGGTGCGTGCGGGCTCTTTCACCGGGGCGTTTCTCAGCGTAAGGGTGCCCCAAACTTGCATAGGCCCAAGAGCGGGCATTAGGGTCGGACCGCCCCATCTCGCGCCGACATGAATTCTCGAATTTCCCCGTGACCACGCTCGTCCAAACCACGCATCGCCGCGTCAACGGCTTCCTGATCGCTGCTGCTCTCGGCGTCGTCGCGCTGTTTCTCTTCTCCTTCACCATCGGCCCCTATCCGATTCCGGCATCGACCGTGGTCTCGGTCTTCCTGCATCGCCTCGATCTCGTCGAGAAGACCTGGAGCGATGCGGTCGAGCTCGTGATCCTCGATGTGCGAGGCCCGCGCATCGCCGCGGCGGTCCTGGTTGGCGGCGCGCTCGCCGCGGCCGGCGCCACCTACCAGAACCTGTTCCGCAACCCGCTGGTCTCGCCGGGCGTGCTCGGCGTCTCCTCGGGCGCCGGTTTCGGTGCGGCCCTCGGCATCATCCTCGGCATGCCGGGCTTCGGCATCCAGGGGCTCGCCTTCCTTCTTGGCCTGGTCGCGGTCGCACTGACGATCTGGCTCGGCCGCACCTTCGACCGTCGCGCGACGCTGGTGCTCGTCGTCGCCGGCCTCGTCGTCTCCGCCTTCTTCCAGGCGCTGATCTCGCTGATCAAGATCGTCGCCGATCCTCTGAACCAGCTCCCGACCATCACCTTCTGGCTGCTCGGCGGGTTGCATCGCATGAGCGCGGCCTCGCTCGTGACCGCGCTGATCCCGATCGCGGTCGCGGGCTTCGTCCTGCACGCGCTGCGCTGGAAGGTGAACACGCTCGCTGCCGGCGAGGACGAGGCGCGGACCATGGGCGTCGACGTGCCCAAGGTGCGGCTCGCCCTGATCCTGGCATCGACCCTGATGACGGCGGCCTGCGTCGCGGTCAGCGGCATTGTCGGCTGGGTCGGGCTCCTGATCCCGCATATCGTGCGGATGCTGGTGGGGCCGAGCTTTGCCGTCGTGCTGCCGCTCTCCGCACTTGTCGGCGGCGGCTTCCTGCTCGGCATCGACAATCTCGCGCGGCTCCCCGGCACCACCGAGATTCCGCTCGGCATCCTCACGGCGCTGATCGGCGCGCCTTTCTTCGCGCTGATCCTGGCGCGGACGCGCCGCCAATGGTTCTGAACGTCACCGAGATCGGCTTCGCCTATCCCGGCGGACGCACGCTGCTGGACAAGGTCTCGTTCTCGCTCGGCGCGGGTGAGGCGCTCTGCCTTCTCGGCCCCAACGGCACCGGCAAGACCACGCTGATCCGCTGTCTTCTGGGATTGGAGCGCGTCTCCTCTGGCCGCGTCGCGCTGCATGGCCGCGACCTGGCAAGCCTGAGCTCGGCGGAGTCGGCCAAGCTCATGGCCTATGTGCCGCAGGACACCAATGCGGTCTTCGCCTTCCTTGCTTTCGATGTCGTGCTGATGGGGCGCAGCCCGCATCTCCGCTTCATGGCGAGCCCGACCGACGAGGATCGAAGGCTGACGCGCGCCGCCATGCTGCGTCTCGATATCGCGCATCTCGCCGAGCGGCCCTTCCTCGAGCTCTCCGGCGGCGAGCGCCAGCTCGTACTGGTGGCGCGCGCGCTCGCGCAAGGCTCGACGATCCTGGTCATGGACGAGCCCTGCGCCGGGCTCGACCTCGCCAACCAGCTCCGTATCATCCGCATCATCCGGGCGCTCGCCGAGGACGGCTACAGCGTGCTCTTCACCACGCACCTGCCCGACCATGCCTTCGCCGTCGGTGGCAAGGTCGCGATGCTGAAGGACGGCAGGCTCAAGGGTCCGGCGGCACCGGAGACCCTGCTCGACGCCGAGGCCCTGGGCACGCTCTACGGCACGCCGATCGAGGTGATCCGCATTACGCAAGGCCTTGCCGAGGGACAGTATCTCTGCGTGCCGGTCATGCTGCAGGAGGAGAGACGATGATGCTCACCCGCAGACTCGTGCTGGGCTCGATGGCGGCGCTGTCGTTGCCGCGTCTCGGCTTCGCCGCCGACCGCGAGGTCACCGACATGGCCGGGCGCAAGGTGAAGCTGCCGGCGAAGATCGAGCGTACGGTGACGTTGGGCTCGCTGCCGGTGATCAACAGCTTCGTCTACTCTATGGCCGAGGGCGGCACGATCGTGAACGGGCTCGCCGATTTCGCCCGCGCGCATTGGAAGTACCAGACCGTCTTCGCGCCCAACGTCGCCAGCAAGCCGACCATGCAGCAGCCGAACCGCGAGCCTAATGTCGAAGCGATCATGCATGCGAAGCCCGACGTGGTGCTGACCATGCATCGCGAGCATGTCGAGACGCTCGCCTCGCGCGGTGTGCCGGTGGTGTTCCTCTCATGGCAGCAGCCCGAGGAAGTCAAGGAATGCATGAGGGTGCTGGGCGAGGTCTTCGGCAAGCCCGAGCGCTCGGCCCGCTATCAGCGCTACTTCGATGACACGATGGCGCGCGTCTCTGCCGCCATCGCGCCGGTCGCGGCGGCGCGGCGGCCGACGGTGCTCTATTTCCAGCCGTCCAATTTGACGCAGCCGCGTCTGATCGCCGAGTGGTGGATTCCCGCCGCCGGCGGCGTCAGCGTCACCGATGACGGCCGCCAGACCGAGAGCAAGACCTTCTCGCTCGAGCAGCTGGTGAAATGGGATCCCGACATCCTGATCGTGACCGAGCCCAAGGATGTCGAACTGGTGAAGAAGGATCGCGTCTTCAGCCAGCTCAAGGCCGTGAAGAGCGGCAAAGTCCATGTCGTGCCGGTCGGCGCACATACCTGGTCGAACCGCACCGCCGAGCAGCCGCTGACGGTGCTCTGGGCGGTGGAGACCTTCCACCCCGGCCGCCTCAAGGACCTGAACCTCGCCGCCGAGACCAGGCGCTTCTATCGCGAGTTCTTCGACCACGAGCTGCCGGATGCCGCGGTCACCGAGATCCTGAGCGGAACGCTCTAGGCGGTGTATCCGGAGATCGAGCCCTACGAGCACGGCTGGCTCGAGGTCGGCGAGGGCCATCGGATCTACTGGGAGATCTGCGACAACCCGAATGGCAAGCCGGCGCTCGTCCTCCATGGCGGGCTGGGTTCCGGCTGCAGCACCAACATGCGCCGCTACTACGATCCCGCGCTCTATCGGGTGGTGCTGCTCGACCAGCGAGGATCGGGGCGCAGCCTGCCGCATGCGAGCGAGCCCGACGCCGATCTCTCGGCCAACACGACCGGGCATCTGCTCCAGGACATCGAGCGCCTGCGCACCCATCTCGGCATCGAGCGCTGGCTGATCTTCGGCGGCTCCTGGGGCTCGACGCTGGCGCTCGCCTATGCCGAGCGCCAGCCGGAGCGCGTGACCGAGATGCTCCTGGCCTCGATCGCGACGACGACGCCGGCCGAGATCGACTGGATCACGCGCGGCGTCGGACAGTTCTTCCCGGATGCCTGGGAGAAGTTCCGCTCAGGCGCGCCGGAAGGCGAGCCCTTGCTCGACGGCTATCATCGCCTGCTCATGTCGAAGGACCCGGCCGTGGCGGCGAAGGCCGCCAGCGACTGGTGCGAGTGGGAGAACGCGATCGTCGCGGGGACGCCCGGTCACAAGCCGCATCCGCGCTGCGCCGATCCGAAGTTCCGCCTCGGCTTCGCCCGCATGGTCACGCATTACTGGCGCCATCGGGCCTGGCTCGAGGACGGCGTGCTGCTGAAGAACAGCGGCCGCATCGCGCATATCCCGGCCGTGCTGATGCATGGCCGCCTCGATCTCAGCTGCCCGCTCCAGGCCGCCTGGGCACTCGCCAAGGCCTGGCCGGCGAGCGAGCTCGTCATCCTCGCCGCTGCCGGCCATGACGGCCGCGACCCCGGCGCCGGCGAAGCGCTGCTCGCGGCGACGGACAGGTTCGCGCGGCGCTAGTTCACCTTCTCTGGCTTGCCGCTCTTCGTCGACCTTTCGATCGCGTCCAGGATCGCGGTCACCTCGCGCGAGCTTTCCAGCGTGATCATCGGCGGCTTGTCGTCGCGCACGCAGGCGATCATGTGGTGCACGATCTCGGTGAGCGCGCCCGCCTGGCGGCCGGCGATGGTCGGCATCACCAGGATGCGCGGCCATTCGAAGGTGTCCTCGCTCGCCATCTCGAGCTGCTCGTGCTTGCGGTCGAGATGGATGACGCCAGCCTCGCCGATGATCTCGATGAAGCTGTCGGTCATGGTCGGAAAGGTGTCCGGATAGATCCAGCAGGATTCGAAGGTGGCGACGCCGCCCTTGGCGAAGCGCACCTGCGCCTGGATCGCATCCGGCGTCTCGATGCCTTTGCCGCGCAGCACGCCCCATACGGCGGTCGCATAGACCTCGACCGCCTTGTCGCCCATGTACCAGGCGACGAGGTCGATATCG
This sequence comes from Alphaproteobacteria bacterium, assembly GCA_016869375.1. Taxonomy (GTDB): domain Bacteria; phylum Pseudomonadota; class Alphaproteobacteria; order SHVZ01; family SHVZ01; genus SHVZ01. Next base: position 26,727 of record VGEH01000057.1, read on the forward strand.
TGGCTGGAGAGGAACCAGGCCGAGGTCGTGCCGGCGGCCCAGGGCAGCATCTTGGTCGGGACCCAGATGCGGTCGTTCTTGCGCGCATAGGCCATGACCGGACGGCCGATCTTGCCGGCGGCGATGCGCTCATGCGCGCCCCAGTAGGGCGGGATCCAGCGATGGCTGAAGCAGGCCATCAGCTTGCGCCCCGACTTCTTTGCCGCCTCGATCAGCCGGTCGCATTCGCTTAAGTCGACGGTCAGCGGCTTCTCGACCAGCACATGCTTGCCGGCCTCGAGCGCTGCCTTGCTGATCGAGTAATGCGCATGGTCGGGCGTGGCGACGATCACCATGCCGATGTCGGGTCGCTTAAGCAGGTCGTTGTAGTCGCGGGTGGCTAGCGCGCCGTGCCGGCCAGCCAGCGCCTCGGCCCCTTCCAGGCTGGCGACGCCGACGAGCTTGGCCCGCGGGTCCTGGGAAACCGCCTGGGCATGACCCCGCCCCATTATTCCGGCCCCGATGAGCCCGACGCCGACCACCTCACTCATGCCACAATCCTCCGTCAGAATTTTGCGCACGTTATCAAGGGCCGGCGGAGCCGTCCGAACGCGCATCGCCGTCACGGAACCGTCGCCCCCTATCGGACTTACTTCTGATCAAGGCTCTTGACCGCCCTCGCCAGGAGGTTCCCGTGAACAGATTTTCATCCCGCCTGTCGGCCGCCGCGCTGGTCGCGGCCCTGATGCTCGGTACCGCGCTGAGCGTCACGCCCGTGTCCCCCGCACATGCCGAAGGTGCCGACGCCGCGCCGTCTCAGGGCGGCACCGCGCCGGTCATCGATCGCCGGGGTTTCGACCGCGCGCGCGTCTTCGACGACAACCGCGACCGCTTTCGTGGCGATCGCGGCTTCGAGCGCCGCGGCAGCTATACCTACTACAACGGCCATCGCGGCTATCGCTCCCGCCGGGACGGATATCGCGAGTACAACGGCTTCTGGTTCCCGCTCGCTGCCTTTGCTGCCGGCGCGCTGATCGCGGGTGCCGCCGCGCCGGCTCCGGCCGTCGCGGTTCCGGTCAATCCGCATACGGATTGGTGCGCGCGGACCTACCGCTCCTACAATCCTTATGACAATACCTTCCAGCCTTATCGCGGGCCGCGCGCCTACTGCATCTCGCCCTATAGCTGACCCGCGGGCGGGCTTCGCCCGCCGATACCGGCCGTGCTATGACCGCTCCTGCTCAACCCGGGCAGGAGCGGTTCGTGTTTCAGGCCAAGGCCATCGAGAGCGCCTCTAAGGCTGACTTCTATCGTGAACTCGCGAGCCAGCTCGAAGGGCTCGTGCATGGCGAGCGCGATGCGATCGCCAATGCCGCCAACATGTCGGCCCTGATCTACACGACGATGCCGGACCTGAACTGGGCCGGCTTCTACTTCATGCGCGGCGGCGATCTGGTGCTGGGTCCCTTCCAGGGCTTGCCGGCATGCATCCGCATCCCGGTCGGCAAAGGCGTCTGCGGCACCGCGGTCGAGCGCCGCTCAACCATCCTGGTCGAGGACGTGCACGCCTTCCCCGGTCATATCGCTTGCGATTCCGCCTCGCGCTCGGAACTGGTGGTGCCGCTGGTCAGGGGCGGCACGATCATCGGCGTGCTCGATCTCGATAGCCCGAGGAAGGCGCGCTTCGACATCGAGGACCAGGCCGGCGTCGAGGCGCTCGCGCGGATCTGGGTCGCCGGCAGCGACGCTCTTTAGGTTCCGGCGGGTGGCGATCCGCCGCCGAGCTCGTCGGCGAGGCGGTGATTGACGTCGCGGTGCCCGGCCTCGTCCAGGCGGACCTGGATGACCACGTCGCGCAGCCGCGCGTCCGGTGCCATCTTCCAGTACTCGATCGCGATCAGTGGCGCGGCGACGTTCTCGATCTTGCCGTCGTCGATGTCGGCGAGGAAGCGCGTGTAGCTGACCACCGCCTCTTCCTCGAGATAACCCACGACGCGGTGCGCGACGCGCGGGCGTATCAGGTAGAGGATGAAGCACGCATTGTAGAAGATTCCCTGCGCCAGGATGATCAGCATGCGCTCGAGCCAGTTGGGCCGGGCGATGTGAATGAAGGTCATCAGGTGCTTGCGCTCGTTCTCGGCCTCTTCGAGCAGCGTATGGATCCAGCCGCGATCATCCTCGAAGCGCCTGAGGCATTTGAGATGGACCAGCGCGCCGCCGACCATGCCCGGCACCGCCGCGACCGTCTCCAGCACGACGGCGCGATGGCCGTAGCGATGCGCGAAGAAGGCATCCGCGAAGACGCGCATGAATTTGACCAGCCCGTAGGCGAAGCGGTCGCCGGCATTCGCCGGCTGGGCATGCGTCACCGCCAGCTGGCGCTCGTTCGGCACGGCTAGCAGGCTGTTGAAGAAGTCTGTAGCGAATCGGGTTTGAAGGGTGATTCG
>VGEH01000058.1 GCA_016869375.1 Alphaproteobacteria bacterium
CCACCCCGCCCACAGGCACATCATCCACATCAACCCGATCGCGCTGCTGATTTCTCGACATCCTGGAAGCATCCATCTTCGGTCCTCTCTCGACAAATGGATGTCCAAGGAAACGGGGGCCAGCTCACAAGGGCTTCCGCCGCATCTTCAGCCGCTTCGACAAGCTCGACACAATGTTCAGAGCTTTCCTTTGCTTCGCACTATCCGTCGAAGCTATGAGACAGTGTTAACAGGCCCTAGTCCGAAAAACCCGCCATCGCGCGCACCTCGGCCGGGCTTCGCCCGCTGTCGCGCAGGGAGGCGAGCGTCGGCGCTCCCTCACGCTTTGCCAGACGACGCCCCTCCGCATCGACGATCAAAGCGTGGTGCTCGTAATCGGGCGTCGGCAGCTCGAACAGCGCCTGCAACAGGCGATGGACGTCGGTCGCAGCGAGCAGATCCTCGCCCCGCGTCACCAGCGTCACGCCCTGCAGCGCGTCGTCGAGCGTGACTGCCAAGTGATAGCTGGCCGGCGTCTCCTTGCGACCGAGAACGACATCGCCGAAGCGCGCCGGCTCGGCCATGCGCTTGCCGAACCGCCGATCGGTCCAGCCGAGCGCGTCGACACGTGCGCGCGCCTTCGCCATGTCGAGTCGCAGCGCATGCGATTCACCCGAGGCGATGCGGTCGGCGCGCGTGGCGGGATCGAGCGAACGACAGGTCCCCGGATAGAGCGGTCCCTCGGGTCCGTGCGGCGCGGCGCCGGAGCGCTCGATCTCCGCCTTGATCTGCGCGCGGGTGCAGAAGCATGGATAGAGGAGCTCCATCGCTTCAAGCCGGGCGAGCCCTTGCCGATACTCCGCCATATGACGTGACTGGTGCCTGACCTCGCCGTCCCAGTCGACGCCGAGCCAGGCGAGATCCTCAAGGATGCCGTCGGTGAATTCCGGGCGGCTACGGGTGCGATCGATGTCCTCGATGCGCAGGAGGAAGCGTCCGCCTGCCTCGTGCGCGCGGCGATGGCCGAGCAGGGCCGAATGGGCGTGGCCGAGATGGAGCCGGCCGGTCGGGCTGGGCGCGAAGCGGGTGACGATCATGGATTTCGGTTCAGGTTGCCGGCCCGCGTACACGCCGTCTACAACTCTGCGCCATGCAGGATCCTTTCGCCCTCGACGGACCGCGCCTGCCGGCGCGCAGCGGCAAGGCCAAGAGCCTCGTCATCCTTCTCCACGGTCTCGGCTCGGACGGCAACGACCTGATCGGGCTCGCGCCCTACTGGGCGCCACAGCTGCCGGACACGGCCTTCGTCTCGCCGAACGCTCCTTTCCCGTGCGACATGGCGCCCTACGGCTACCAATGGTTCAGCCTGCTCGACCGTTCGCCTGCGCGGATCCTCGCCGGCGTGCAGGCCGCCGCGCCGATCCTGAACTCCTTCATCGATGAGGAGCTCGAGCGCCACGGTATCGACGAGTCCCGGCTCGCACTGGTCGGCTTCTCCCAGGGCTGCATGATGTCGCTCTACGTCGCCCCGCGGCGCGAAAAGCCTGTCGCCCAGGTGCTGGGCTATTCGGGCCGGCTGATCGGCGGCGAGCTGCTCAAGGCCGACGCCAAGTCGAAGCCGCCCATTCTTCTGGTCCACGGCACCGCCGACCAAGTGGTCCCCTTCGAGTCGCTCGCCGCCTCCGAGGCCGGTCTCAAGGCCGCGGGCATTCCGGTCGAGACGCTGGCCTGCACCGGGCTCCCCCACTCCATCGACGAGCGTGGCCTGCGTGAAGGCGCGAAACGCCTCGTCGCCGCCTTCCGTCACGATTCTGCAAACGAGATCAAGGCATAAGGAACAGCGGCAAGACCTCAACATGTTGTGCCGCCGGATGAGTTAAGGTATGTAGATCGTAGGAGTCCCGAGGGGATCGTCCCGGTCGGGGAACGTCGACCAGGAGAAGCGAGTGGGGCATTTGTCGCCCGAAAGCTGTCCTGCTCTGGTGCTGAACGCCGACTTCCGGCCGCTCAGCTATTTCCCCCTGTCTCTCTGGTCGTGGCAGGACGCGGTCAAGGCCGTGTGCATGGGCCGGGTCAACATCATCCACGAGTACGAGCGCTCGGTCCGCTCGCCGAGCTTCGAGATGAAGCTACCCTCGGTGATCTCGCTCAAGGACTACATCGCCTCGGCGCGCCGGCCGGCCTTCACCCGGTTCAACGTCTTCCTTCGCGACAGGTTCGGCTGCCAGTACTGCGGCTTCGGCTTCCCGACCCAGGACCTGACCTTCGATCACGTGATCCCGCGCTCTCGCGGCGGGCGGACGACCTGGATGAACGTCGTCACCGCCTGCTCCGACTGCAACCTGATGAAGGGCAACCAGCTGCCGCGCGAAGCCGGCATGCATCCGCGGACCAAGCCCTACCAGCCGACGGTCTATCAGCTGCAGGAAAATGGTCGCGCCTTCCCGCCCAACTTCCTGCACGAGAGCTGGCGCGACTTCCTGTACTGGGATTCGGAGCTCGATCCGGCCTAAAGGCGCTCGGAAAGCCAGATTGCCAGTCTGGACGCGCTCTTCACCGCCTGGCTCAGCACAGCATAACCCGGGGCTTCCTCGGCCCCGGAAGCGAGCGCGATGTCGCGATGCGCGACCTCGTCCTTGCGGAAACGTTCCAGCGTCTCGCTAAGCGGCGCCTCGTCCGGGCCGAGCGTGGCGATCTGCCCGCGATAATGCTCGTCGATGACCTCCTCGACAGCGACCGTGCAGGCCATCGCCGCGCGCTCGCCGAGAAGCGCCGTCGCCGCCCCGAGCGCATAGCCCGCGACATGCCAGATCGGCATCAGCGCCGTCGGCCGCGCGCGGCGCTCGACCATCAGCTTCTCGAAGGCCTGCAGGTGCTCGGCCTCCTGCTCGGCCATGTGGCGCAGTGTCGGCGCGCTCGCCGACTTGCCGAGCACGGCGAGCTGTCCTTCGTAGATGCGGCGGGCGCCGTACTCGCCGGCGTGATCGACGCGAAGGATGCGGTCGACCAGCGCCTCGCCCGCAGGATCGCCCGGAAGCCGTCTGTTCATCGTGTCAACGTCCATCCGCCGCGCAGCCCCACCAGAGCCAAGGCGCCGGAGAGGAGGAAGTTCCATCCCGCCATGGAGATTCCGAACAAGGACCAGACGATGTCGTCGCAGCGGATGACCGGCGCGGCGAGAAGCTGCTCGCGGAGCGACGCGGCGCTGGACGCAACAGGCCCCGTGCCGCTGCAGGCCTGGGGTCCCTGCCACCATTGCCATTCGACGCCGGCATGATAGGCGCCGATCGCCGCGGTGACCGCGAGAGCCGCGGCCGCGACGAGCGTCGCCCACCCGGCGGCCTGCGCGCGCCCTTGCCGGATCAGGAACATGCCGGCGAGGCCAGCGGCGATCGCGACCACATGCGGCCAGCGCTGGTAGAGGCAGAGCGCGCAGGGCGCGAGGCCGACCCAATGCTGGAAGGCGAGCGCGCCAAGCAGAAGCGCGGCTGAGCCGTGAGCAAGCAGCGCCGGTGCGGCGCGCGGAGAGAGGATTCGCATCGTCAGAAGATATAGCGCACGGCGACGAATCCGCCGACGAACACGATCGTGCAGACCAGCGCCACCATGCCGAGGCGCTCCTCGACGAAGCGCCGGATCGGCGGGCCGAACCACCACAGGAGGATCGCCACCGCATAGAAGCGGATGCCGCGCGAGAGGATCGAGGCCGTGGTGAACTCGACGAGGTCGAAGGAAGCCGCGCCGCTGGCGATCGTCACCAGCTTGTAGGGGATCGGGGTCGCGCCCTTGAGCACGATGATCCACCAGCCGTATTCGGCGAAGGCCTGCTCGAACTGCGTGATCGCATCCGCATAGCCGTAGAAGGTCAGCACCGGACGGCCGAGCGCTTCGAAGCCCCAGTGGCCGATCGCGTAGCCGACAAGGCCGCCCAGCACCGAGGCGACCAGGCAGACCGTCGCATAGGTGAAGGTGCGGTCGCGGCGTGCCAGGATCATCGGGATCAGCAGCACGTCCGGCGGGATCGGGAAGACCGAGCTCTCGACAAAGGAGACCACCGCAAGCCAGGGCAGCGCATGAGGGTGCGCGGCGATCCGCAGCAGCCAGTCATAGAGGGAACGGAGCATCGGGGCGCGTTGTAGCGACGAAGTGCTACAGGCTCAAGCGCTTGAAGATGCGTTCCGGGATCAGCCGGATGATCAGCATGATCCCCCACCAGAACCACGGCAGGTAGACGACGTCGCGCTTCTTCTCGATCGCGGCGAGGATGTCGGCGGCGATGGTGTCGGGCTTGGCCCAGAGCGGGCCGCCCTTCGGGATCGCCGCCGTCATCGGCGTGTCGACGAAACCGGGCTTGATGGTCAGCACCTGCACTCCGACGGCGGCCAGGCGGTTGCGAAGCCCCTGCAGGAACAGGCTCACCATTCCTTTGGACGCGCCATAGACGTAATTGCTCTTGCGGCCCCGATCGCCGGCGACGGAAGAGATGACGGCAATGGTGCCGGCACGGCATGCCTCGAAGCGGTTGGCGATAAGAGTCGCCAGCGTGATCACGCTAAGCGCGTTGGTCTCGATAGCGGCGAGCGTCTGCTCGACCGAGGTCTCGCAGGACCTCTGGTCCGGCAGCGAGCCGTGCGCGATCAGGACGGTATCGAGCCCGCCCATCGCCTGCTCGGCTGCATTCAGCAGAGCCTCGTGACGCGCCCGGTCATTGGCGTCGATCGTGAATACGCCGACCGACGCCGCGCCCCGGACGGCGAGATCCTGGCGAACCATCTCGAGACGTTCGGCGGCTCGGCCTGCGAGGAAAAGGTGATCGCCTTTTGCCGCGAGCAGCCGGGCCGTCGCCTGAGCGATCGCGGATGTGGCGCCGACGATCAGCACTTTTCGCATCAGCTGTCCTTTCTTGTGTCGGCCGTGACGCGCCGCCAGAAGGCGGACATGACCTTGGGATCGCGCATCGCCTCGAGCTTCTGCCAGTCCGGAAAGCCGCGGCGGAAAGCTTCGCTCGACATGCGCGCGTCCTTCGCCGGGTAGACGGCGCCCCCCGCTTCCATGACGATGCGATCGAGGCGGTCGAGCAGCGCCAGCGTCGAAGCCCCTCCAAACGGGAAATCGAGCGCGAGCGTCGTGCCGGGACGCGCGAAGGAGACAAGGCCGCGCCCGGGCGCGCTGCCGAACACCTTGAGGACGGCCAGCATCGATCCTGTGCCGGCTTCCGCGATGGCTCCCAGGATCGCGCGCATCGCGTGGGGCGCCGACGCCGGCGGCACGACGCATTGATGCTGGAGGAACCCGCGCGGGCCGTATAGCCGATTCCAATCGAGCAGCGAGTCGAGCGGGTAGAGAAAGCTCTGAAAATGCTGCAACGACCGGCGCGGGCGCGGCAGCCGGTAGTAGAGCTCGTTGAAGGCGCGGAGCGTCAGCCCGTTGATCGGCGAGATCGGCGGCGTAAGCGGAATCCGGCGCGGCGCGCCCGGCGCGCGACAGCCACCTGATGAAGCATGGTTGGCGCGGGTGAAGATCCCGCGCCCGAGAGCGCCGCCGCGGGCCAGGCAGTCGATCCAGGCGACGGTGTATTCATGCGTACCATCCGAATCGGCGGAAAGCGCGAAGAAGGATCCGAGATCGTCGAAGCGGATCGTCTCGACATCGAAGAACGCGCCTTTGACCGGCATGAGCTGCAACTCGGCGGAGACGATCAGCCCGGTAAGGCCGAGACCGCCGATCGTCGCCTGGAACAGTTCCGTCTCGCCGTCTGGCGTACAGCGGATACGCCGGCCGTCCGACCGCAGGAGCTCGAAGCTTAGCAGGTGATGGCCGAAAGCACCGCGGCGGTGGTGATTTTTCCCGTGCACGTCATTGGCAATGGCGCCACCGACGGTGACCAGCTGCGTGCCCGGCGCTACCGGCACGAACCAGCCGCGGGGAACGGCGAAGGCGAGGATGTCGCGCAGCAATACGCCGGCCTCGCACGTCAGGCGTCCGCTTGCCGGATCGAAGGCAATGAGGCGGTCGAGGCCACATGCGTCGATCAGCGTGCCGTTGTCGGTGAGGCAGCTGTCGCCGTAGCTGCGGCCATTGCCGCGCGGCAGAACCTCGCCTGCGACCGCGGGAAACGCCTGGTCCCGCCAGGAGAGCGCGACCGCGCGCTGAGGCAGCTTCGGATAGAGGCCCCAGCTCGCGTAGGGATCTGCCATCGTCAGAAAGCGAGAAGGATGATCAGCGCCATGACGATGGCGACGGCGCGGCTGACCCGGTCGCGCACGGCATAGACGACCGGGTCGTCATGCATGTCGCCGCGATGGGCGACCAGCCAGGCGCGGCTGACCCAATAGAGCAGCACCGGGCAGAGCAGCCAGAGCGCGTCCGGCCGCGCATAGAGCGGCAGCACGGCCGGGCTGTTGACGTAGAGCGCAAGCACGAGAACCGAGAGGAACCCTGCACCGCCGCCTAGCGCCGCGAGTAGGCCGAGATCGTCCGTCCGATAGCCGCGCCCCGGAGCCGCGGCCGCGCCAGCCTCGCGGAGGCCGAGAAGTTCGGTGAAGCGCTTCAGCATGGCGAGGCTCAGGAAGATGAACATCGAGAAGGCCAGCAGCCAGAAGGACGGCCAGAGGCCGATCGCCGCCGATCCCGCGATCACGCGCAGCGTATAGAGGCCGGCCAGCGTGAAGACATCGACCAGCACGATGCGCTTCAGCACGAAGGAATAGGTCGTGGTCACGACGAGGTAGAGCGCAAGCACGACGAGGAAGGCGGGCGACAGAGGCAACGAGACGGCAACGGCAAGACCGAGCAGGATCGGCAGCATGACGATGCCGTTGACCGCCGACACATCGCCGGCGGCGAAGACACGTAGCCGCTTCCGCGGATGAAGCCGGTCCTCGGGAAGATCCAGCAGATCGTTGAGCACATAGACGGCCGACGCCGTGAGGCCGAAGGCGATGAAGGCCAGGATCGCCGACAGGATCTGATGCGGGTCGGTCACCAGATGCGAGGTAACGAGCGGCACGAAGACCAGCAGGTTCTTCAGCCATTGCTGCGGACGTAGCGCCTTGAGGTGGCTCGCGACGGCAGGCGGCCGATCGTCGAGACGCGCCGTCACCTCGGTCGCCTTCGCCGCTCCCGCGGCGACGCCCGGCATCGGATTGACGACGATCCCGGCTCGCGCCGAAGGCCATACGGCGAGGTCGGCCGTGCCGTTGCCCGCGTAGTCGAAACCCTTCTCGCCGAAACGCTCGACCAGGCGCCGGCGCTTTCTCGTGCCATCGAGATTGACTCTGCCGTCGCTCGCCAGGACATCGTCGAACAGGCCGATATACGCGGCGACAGGCTTCGCCGCGGCACCGTCGGCTGCGGTCGCGAGTATCAGCTTCTGCCCGGCCTCGCGGCGCTGGTGAAGCAGGGCGACGAACTCTTTCTGATAGGGAAGCGTTGCCGGATCGATCGCTACACGGGCCGCCACCTCGGCCTTGAGGCGCGCCTTGCCGCCGGAAACCAGCCAGCCGAGCATGGCGAAGATCGTAAGCGGCTGGCGGCGGATGAGCCTCAGCGCCCCTTCCACCAGGAGATCGGTCTTGATCAGCGTGCCGTCGAGGTCGACGACGAGAGGGATCTGCGGTTGAGCCGACATCCGCCCGACCTCAGCGCCCATGGTTGCGGAAGGTCCAGTATTTGTGGCCGACGAAGCTGGTGAAGACCGGCACGATCACACCCACCACATGAGCGATAGTCTCGGCGTGCTGAACCACGCCAATCGTGGGCAAGGCATAGTAGGCGAGCAGCAGACTGATGGCGAGCGTCTGTGCCACCGCCAGCAAATTGACCAGCGCAAAGGCCAGCATCTCGCCCGGTACGCCGCGATCGCCGGGACCGAAAACCAGGAATCGGTTGAGCAGATAGGCCGTCGCCATGCCGGTGAGGTAGGCGATCACCACCGCCGCCGCGTAGGGCATCAGCTCGCTGTAGCCGAGGCGCGAGACGACATTGACCAGCGCGGCGAAGCCGCCGGCAAGCACGAAACGGATGAAACCCGAGGCCCGTTCCGCGAGGCCGCCAGTCACCGGCCGACGAGCTCCGCCAGACGCCGGCCAACCGCGACGCTCTCGGCGATCGAGCGATCCTCCGGGTAGTAATAAGAGGTATCTGCCATGAAGAAGCCGGCGAGCGCGCTCTGCATCGGCGGCAGCAGATCGTAGAAGCCCGGCGTGCAGATCGTCTGCGCGAATTCGTAGCGCGAGACCTTGGCAGCAAGCACCCAGTCCTCGGCGAAGTCCGGGTTGATGCGCTTCAGGTATCCTTTCACCTCGGCGATCAGCTCCTCGTCCGGCCGCCGATAGTTCGGATGCGTCTTCGGCATGTAGTAAGGCGCATAGAGGATATGCGCGTCTCGATACGGATGCAGGTTGGAGTACTCGATCACGCCCGGGATAGAGATCCCGGGATCGGTGATGTTCATCCAGAAATAGGGCGAGACCGCATGCCGGAGCTTGAGGATCACGCAGGCGACGGCGATGTTGTCGATGGCGGCGACCCGCTGGCGTTCCTCTTCCGGCAGGGCTGGGACCAGACGCTGGACATAAGGAAGCGGGATCGTCGAGACGACCGCATCGTGGCGCTCCACCTTGTCGCCGACGCGAACGCCGGTGGCCTTGCCATCCTCGGCAACGACTTCCTGGACGCGGCTCTCGAGCCGGATCGCTCCGTCGCCCGCGAGGATGCGCGCCTCCATCTCCTTCAGCAGCGTCTCGGAGCCGCCGTCGAGCGTGCCGAGCCGCTCCTGGAAGAGGCTCTTGCGCGACTTCGCCACCCGCTGGATGCGCGTGCCGATCCACGCGGCGGAGAGGCGCTGCGCATGCTCGAAGAACTTCAGCTCGAACAGGCTCCGCCACAGCACCTCATAGGCCTCGGCACCGACCCAGCGCCGGAGCCAGCCGGTCGCCTCGATCTTGTCGAGCTTCCGCCAGTCCTTGACGCTCTTCGTATAGAAGACATGCAGCGCATAGCGGATCTTCGCGATCAGGCTCAGATGCGGGAAGAGCAGCAGCCGATCCGGCCGACCCCATTCGTAGAGCGTGCCGCGATAGTAGAAGCCCATCCGCGTATCCGCCCATTTGAGCGTATGCGACAGGCCCAGCTCATCGAGCAGCTTGAAGAGTGGATGGTCCGTTGCGCAGATGAAGTGGTAGTAGCGCTCGATCTCGAGCCCGTCGAAATCGAAGGAGGCCGACATGCCGCCGATGCGGTCATCGGCCTCGTAGACCGTCACACGGTGGCCGAGGCGCACCAGGTCGTAGGCGCAGGCGAGTCCCATCGGTCCGGCGCCGAGCACGGCGATGCGCTTGGCTTCAGCCATAGGGTTCGACCTTCACCTGGCTGTAGACGGGATCGCAGAAGGTCTCGCGGATCGCCTCGGCAAAAGGCGTCGGCCGGATGCCGAAGGTGGCTTCGAGGTCGACGCCAGTGAAGTCGTCGCCGGCGGTCAGCGCTTTCAGCTGATCGGCGGTGAAGGGCGGGTTGGCGCTGAACAGCGCATAGGTGCGGAGCAGGCCTGAGAACAGCCAGACCGGGATATGCACGATCGGCGTCTTGAGCTTCTTGGCGGCGCGGATGGCCAGGATGATGTCGACATAGTCGACACGTTCGTTGCCGACGAGATCGTAGATGTCGCCTTGCGGCCGGCGCTCCAGGCAGACGGCGATCACGCGGCAGAAGTCGCGGTTGTAGAGCGGCTGGCGCATGTAGCGGCCATGGCCGGGGATTGGGAAGACCGGCGTGCGCTCGAGGAAGCGAGCGAGCCAGCCGAGATGCTTCGGATCGAACCAACCGAACATCAGCGTGGGGCGGAGAACGCAATGCGGCACCCCCGATTGCCAGACCAGCTCCTCCTGCGCCTCCTTGGTGCGCGTGTAGTCGTCCTCGGCGACCGAGTTCACCACCGACGAGCTGACATGAACCAGATAGGGCACGCGGTGGCGCTTGATCTCGTCGAGCACGCGCCGAGTCGCATCGACGTTATTGCGCACGAAGGGGCCTGCGCCCTTGCCGGTGATCTGGGCGTGGAGCTGGACCACCGCGTCAGCACCGGCAAGCGCCTCCTGCCACGGACCGGGCTCGGCGAGGTCGGCCGTGATCGTCGTGACCTTCGGATGCAGCCGCGCCAGCACGCCCAGGTTATGCGCATGCTTGTCGATGGCGACGAGCGCGAGATCGGGACGATCGGCGAGCAGCGTCACCAGGTTCTGTCCGACCAGTCCGGCGGCCCCGGTGATGAGGATCTTCTTGGGCTGTGCGGCCATTGACGCCCGTCATAGACGCTGCGGCAGCAGGCTGCAATCCGGCATGCGGCCGCTCCCTTGCCCCGGCTGCCGACCGGCCCTATGGTCCCGGGCCGACGTGCCCCAGTGGTGGAATGGTAGACGCGGCAGACTCAAAATCTGTTGCCCGCAAGGGCGTGCTGGTTCAAGTCCGGCCTGGGGCACCAAATTCGCCGATACAGGCGGGTCAGACGGAACGCAAAGTCATGCCTCGCACCCTTTCGGCTGCCACGGTCGAGCAGTTCGAACGTACGGGGAGCTGCTTCCCTATCCGGGTGGTGACCGAAGCCGCCCACGGATCCGAGCCGAACCGTTCCGCGGACCGGCGCATCGGCTTCGCCATCCGGTACATTCCGACCCGCATCCGCCAGCTGGCCGGGCACGATTTCGCCACGCTGGTGCGCGGGCGCGACGACTACGGACATTTCGAGTCCGAGCCCCGGCCGAAGGCCGATCTCGATCCGGCCGCGGTCGCGGCACACGCCGAGATCATGCGCGTGCACACTGAGACCCTGTTGAAGGGATCGTCGCGCCAATCGCTGAGGTAGCGGAAAGCCTGTAGTCTCTGATCGGTACTTCGGGGAGGGCGGCGTTGAAGATCGTATCGGTCGAGTCGCAGCTGGCACGCCTGCCGCTGCAATGCGAGCCTTGGGGCGACAGCTTCCATCGCGTCACACATATCGAGATCCTCGTCACCGACGTGACGACGGATACCGGCCTCGTCGGCACGGGCTTCAGCCATACTTCCGGCGTCGGCGGGCTCACGCTGAAGTCGCTGATCGACCGCGATCTCGGCCCGCATGTGATCGGCCGCGAGGTGGCGCCGCGCCCGCTCTGGCACGAGTGCTGGAACCATGTCCGCGACCTCGGCGCCGGGGGCTTCACCACGACGGCCATGGCGGCGATCGACATCGCGCTTTGGGACCTGGTCGCCAAGGAAGTGAAGAAACCGCTGACCGCGGTGCTCGGCGGCAAATGCCGCGAGCGCATCCTCACCTATGCCAGCGGCATCAACCTCAACAAATCGGTCGACGAGCTGGTCGATCAGGTCAAGGGCTGGAAGAAGGACGGGTTCAAGGCCTTCAAGGTCAAGGTCGGCAAGCCGGAGATCGCCGAGGATGTCGAGCGCCTGACCAAGGTGCGCGAGGCCGCCGGCCGTCTGCCGATGATGGTCGACGCCAACCAGGGCTGGAACATCGGCCACGCGGCGCGCGCGATCAACGCCTACCAGCATCTTTCGCCGCATTGGATCGAGGAGCCGCTGCTCGCCGACGACATCGACGGCCATGCGCGGCTGCGCCAGATGGTCACCAGCCCGATCGCGATCGGCGAGAACGTCTACACGATCCAGCAGTTCAACCAGTACCTGACGCGCGGCGGCTGCGACTTCATCCAAGCCGACATCGTGCGCGTCGGCGGCATCACGCCCTATCTCGACATCGCTGGCCTGGCGCGCGCCTGGAACGTGCCGCTGGCGCCGCATTTCATGATGGAGCTGACCGGTCAGGTGCTGTGCTGCCTGCCGAACGCGCATATCCTCGAGAACATCGATGGCGGCTCGCTGACCGACCTCCGCGCACTGACCCGGCCGATGAAGATCGTCGACGGGTACTTCACACCGCCAAGCGTGCCTGGGCACGGCATCGAGCTCGATCGCGCCTATCTCAAGCAGCACGCGGTCACATGACCAAGCTTCTGCGCTTCGGCGTCGCCGGCGTCGGCTACTGGGCCGACATCGTCCATATGCCGGGCTTGAAGCAGCAGCCGGCGGTGGAGCTGGTCGGCGCCTGGGGTCGCAACCCTCAGGCGCTGGCAGAGGTGACGGCACGCCATGGCATCCGCGCCTTCTCTCGCTTCGAAGACATGCTGGGCGAGGTCGAAGCCGTCTCGATCTCGCTGCCCCCGGCGGTTCAAGTCGAGCTTGCGATCGCGGCTGCCGATGCCGGGAGGCACCTCTTGCTGGAGAAGCCGATCGCGCCGACGGTCGAGGGCGGCGAACGCGTCGCTGCCGCGATCGAACGCAATCGCGTCGCGAACGTCGTGTTCTTCACGCGGCGCTACGTACCTGAATTCGAGCGCGCGCTCCAGGACGCTAAACAGCAGAGCTGGACCGGCGTCCGCATACGGCAGCTGACCGGAGCGATGCTGCCGGGCAGTCCCTATGTCGCCTCGGTCTGGAGAGCCGAAGAGAACGGCGCCCTCTGGGACCTGGCGCCGCACACCTTCTCGGTGATCAATGCGATCCTGGGGCCGGTGAAGAAGATCTCGGCTTCGCGCTCAGCCGACCGCGTAACAAGGTTCGCCGCTATCCATCGCGGCGGCGCGCGGTCCGAAGCGGAGCTGAGCCTGCACACGCCTGACTCCGGCGTGGCAAGCGAATACCTCTTCAAGGCACCGGGCCGAGAGTACTCCCTGCCCTTGCCAACCTTTCCGCGACCGCAGGCCCTGGCAGCCGCCGCGGGCGAGCTTGCTGTCAACATCGCGCGTGGCGAGACGCAGCATCGCTGCGACGTCCGTCTGGGTCTCGAAGTGGTGCGTGCGCTCGCCGCCGCCGACCGCAGCATCGCGGCCGGCGGGGCTTACGTCGCGGTCTAGACGCGGATCCAGGTCTCCGAGAAGGCCAGCATCGCGGTCGATATCTTGTTGCCGGCAATCTCGCGCGGCACCGGCTTGCCCGGCAAGCGCTCGCCGTTGATCGTTACCGACGCGTCCTGGCAGCCGACGAAGAGGCTCGGCATGTAGTGCACGCCGGTCGCCGACTTGTCCGGCGGCAGCGCGAAGCAGAAGGGCTTGCCGAGCACGCTCCATTTAAGCTCGATCGTCTCGCCGCCCGCCTTCACCGTCTCGGTATAGGTGCTGGCCGGGTCGCCGCCGGCGGCAACCGAGTCCAGCTTCTTGTAGGTCATGCCCGACAGCCCCGGCAGGCCCTTATAGGCACCGAAATTCGAGACGAAATCCGAGACCAGGTAGCGCGCCAGCTTTTCGTTGTCGTGATAGCAGACATTGGTCGCGGCCTTGCCGTCCTGCGGCGCCTGCAGCAGCACCAGCGCGTGCCCGCGGCCATGCGGCGAGAGCACGACACGGAAGAAGCTGGCGAGCGTCACGAACGGTCCGTCCGGCGTCTCCTTCAGCGAAACGCCGGGGTTCTCGCCCGACCACTCGACGGTGCCGGGAAAATTGATGGGATCTGCCATGGGGAATCCTCCTTATTGCCTGCGCATTATGCACGACATGTCTTGAACGGAAGCATCGTTCCATCGTCGCGATCGATCGATGGCATCGAAAGACCGGTTCTGTCACGGTCGGATGGTCTGCGCCGAAACCTTTGCGAGCCTTGATGGCGCTTCCTCCCTGGCTTCCGCCCCTGGCGGCGGTCGTCCTCATGCAAGTCGTCGGCGCCTTTCAGTTCCAGGCGATCTGGGTGCTGGGACCGGTGCTGACCGCGGCAGCCGGAGTCTCGCCCGAACGCATCGGTGAATTGTCCGGCCTGATATCGCTGGGATCGGCCTGGTTCTTCTTGAGCGGCACGCCGATCCTCCAGCGCATGGGATCGCTGCGCACGCTGCAGCTGGGCGCGCTCCTAGGATCCGCGAGCCTGTTGATCTTCTTTTTCCCCTGGTGGCCGCTGCTGATGCTGGCCTCGCTCATCATCGGCTTCGGCTACGGGCCGACGACGCCGGCCGCCAGTGACGTGCTCGCCCGCTACACGCCGCCCCAGCACAAGAGCGCGATGTTCTCGATCAAGCAGGCGGGCGCGCCTCTCGGCGGCGCCATCGCCGGCATCCTGCTGCCGAGCGTTGCCGCGTTCGCCGGTTGGCAGGCGGCGATGGTCGCGACCGCGCTGATCGGTGTCGCCGCGCTGATCGCCGTGCAGAGCGTGCGGCGCGAGCTCGATGCCGATCGCGACGTCACCGTCGCTCTCTCTATCCGGGCGGTGCTCTCGCCCGCGAACCTGGCGCAGCCCTTCCGCGCGGTTGCGATGACGCCGCGCCTGCCGCTGCTGACCGTCGCATCGTTCTGCCTCGCCGCGATCCAGGGCAACCTCTTCACCTTCGCGGTGACCTATCTCACCGACGAGGTCGGCCTCACCCTGGTGCAGGCCGGAGCCGCTTCCTCGGCTATGCTGGTCGCCGGCATGGTCGGACGCGTCGCGATGGGTTGGACCGCCGACCGTCTCGGATCGGCGATCGTCGTCATCCGGACGCTGGCGGTCACGGCGACGCTCGCGCTCCTCGCGGTTTCGGCCGTCGGCCGGGATTGGTCCTATCCGCTGATCGTCATCGTGTTCGCCTGCGCCGGCTTCTTCGCGACGACGTGGAACGGCGTGTTCCTCGCCGAGGTCGCGCGCATCGCGCCGAAAGGCCAGATCGGTACCGCGACCGCCGGCTCGGCCTTCATCACCTTCATCGCGTATTTCTCGGGGCCCTTCATCTTCGGCAAGACAGTGTCGACCCTCGGCGCCTACGGCCCGGTCTTCGCCGGGCTGGCGATGCTGGGCCTCGTCGCCGCCGGCGCGCTCGTGCTCGCGGCGCGCCAGCCGGAAAGCCGCAGCTAAGCTAGCGGCCGACGAAGGCGGGCTTGCGCTTCTCCATGAAGGCGCGCCGACCCTCAATGTAGTCCTGGCTCGCGAAGCACTCGGCGACGATGCGCTCGCACATCGCGAGGTCGCGATCCTCGGGATTCTTGAGCGCCTCGCCGACGAGCCGCTTGACCGAGGCGACTGTCATCGGCGCATTGCCGGCGATGGTTTCGGCATACTCCTTCACCTTGGCTTCGAGCTCGCCATCCGGCACCACGCGATTGACCAGGCCCATCGAGGAGGCCTCTGCGGCGTCGAACTGGCGCGCGGTGAAGAAGATCTCCTTGGCGAAGGACGGACCGACGAGGCTCATCAGCTTCTGGATGCCGCCGAGCTTGTAGCCGAGGCCCAGCTTGGCCGCAGGAATCGCGAAGCGCGACGCCTCGGTGCAGATCCGGATGTCGCAGGAGATGGCGAGCGCGAGGCCGCCGCCGATGCAATAGCCGCGGATCATGGCGAGGGTCGGCTTGCTCAGGCCTTCGAGGGCTCGATGTGCCCGCTCGGTGCCCCGGTTGTAAGCCTCGACCGCCTCCTGGGAGGCGCGCTCGCTCTCGAATTTCGAGATGTCGGCGCCGGAGACGAAGGCTCTGCCGCCAGCCCCAGTGAGGATGACGACGCGGATCTCAGGATCGCGCTCGAAATCCTCGAGGATGTCCGCGGCCGCCTGCCACATCTCGAGCGACACCGCGTTGTGGCGCTCGGGGTTGTTGAAGATCATCCAGCCGATCGTCCCGTCCTTGCGGGAGATCATCTTGTCGGTGGGCATCGCTGTGTTCCTTCAGATCGCTTGGCGGGAACGGAGATCCGCGATCGCCGCAGCGTCGTAGCCGAACTCCTTGAGGATCTCGTCGGTGTGCTCGCCGATCTCGGGGGGGCGCACCTTTCCCTTGCTCGGCGTCCGGCTCAGCCGCACCGGCTGGGCCATGAACTTGGTCTTCGGACCCTTTTTCGAATCGATCTCGTCATAGGGCTCGAGATGCCTGACCTGGGGGTCGGCGAAAACCTGATCGATGCTGTTGATGTGACCGCAAGGAACACCCGCGGCGTTCAGGCGCTCGATGATGTCGTCGCTGGTCTCGCCCTGCAGCCGCTTCTCGATCTCAGCGTTGAGGGCGTGCCGGTTCTTCGACCGGTCGGGGCCGGTCGCGTAGTCCTTGTTCGCCAGCCACTCCTCGGCGCCGAGCGCCTTGCAGAAGCGCTCCCAGATCTTGCCCCCGGTGGCGGCGATGTTGATGTGCCCGTCCTTGGTCTTGAAGACGCCGGTCGGGATGCTGGTCGGGTGGTTGTTGCCAGCCTGCTTCGGCACCTCGCCATCCATCAGCCAGCGTGATGCCTGGAAGTCGAGCATGAACATCTGCGCCTGCAGCAGCGACGTCTGCACCCACTGCCCTTCGCCCGAAACCTCGCGCTCGAGCAAGGCCACCAGGATGCCGTAAGCGCAGAAGATGCCGGCGGTGAGATCGGCGATGGGAATGCCGACGCGCACCGGTCCCTGTCCGGGAAGTCCGGTGATCGACATGAGGCCGCCCACGCCCTGCGCGATCTGATCGAAACCCGGCCGCTCGCGGTAAGGTCCGTCCTGGCCGAAGCCGGAGATACTGGCATAGACGATGCGCTTGTTGATCTTGCGCAGATCCTCGTAGGCGATGCCGAGTCGCTCCTTCACATCGGGGCGGAAGTTCTCGATTACGACGTCGGCCTTCTCGGCCATGCGCTTCAGCACGGCGACGCCTTCCGGCGACTTCAGGTTCAAGGTCATGCCGCGCTTGTTGCGCTGCAGGTTCTGGAAGTCGGAGCCGTGCCGCGCCCCGCCCATCGCCTCGCCCGCGTCCAGGCCGACCGGCATCTCGATCTTGATGACGTTGGCACCCCAGTCACCGAGCTGACGCACGGCCGTTGGGCCTGAGCGAACGCGGGTCAGGTCGAGAACGGTGAAGCGCTGAAGAGCGGTCGAAGCAGGACGGAAGGACATCGCGAGATCCTATTCGAAAGCGGCCGAATGCCACTGTAGGAGTCTAATCCGTAACACCTTTTCAGAAATCTGAAAACTGTTGACAGTTTGTCGGAGGCACCGCCCAATGCCTCGATGAATGAGGCTTCCGCCCCTTCGGCGACGGTGACCGCGCTTCGGATCCGGCGCACCGAAACGCTGGCGACGCTCGTGCGCAAGGAGCTTGAGCGCATGATCGTCTCCGGCGAGCTCAAGGCCGGGGATCGTCTCAACGAGAGCGCGCTGGCTGATCGCCTCGGCGTCAGCCGCGGGCCGATCCGCGAGGCCTGCCGCGGGCTGGAGCAGAGCCGGCTGGTCGAGGTCGTGGTCAATCGCGGCACCTTCGTCCGCCAGATCAGCCTGCAGGACGCGCTCGACATCTACGATGTGCGCTCCGCACTGTTCGGGGTCGCCGGCGAGACCCTGGCGAAGCGCATCACGCCGAGCCAGCTTTCAATTCTCTCCGACCTCGTCGCGAGGATGAACGGCGCCGCCGACGACCTCGACGCCAATTACCCGCTCAACGTCGAGTATCACGCCAAGCTGGTCGAGTTCTCCGGCAATGTGAGGCTGATGACGACCTATCGCAGCCTGGCGCAGGAGCTTCACCTCTTCCGCCGCCGCGGGCTGGTCAGCGAAGGCTCGATGGCGGTTTCCAACCGCGAGCACCGGGCCATCCTGGACGCGCTGGCGAAGCGCGACGGCGCGCGCGCCGGCCGGCTCATGCGCGAGCACATCCTTGCCGGCAAGAATCGGTTGATGAAGCTTGCGGAGGCAGAGACCGGCGTGGCTGCCGAACCGTCGAGGCGGCGACGGCGCCTCACCGCCGGCGCCTGAACACGCCTCTAACGCAGCATGAACGACATCGCCGACATGCTGTTTAGCGTGCGGATCACCATACGTATCGAACCGGCGACGAAGGTCACCGCATTCGGGGCCGCGCGCTCGGTCCCCGGCAGCAGCGACATAAGGTCGGCAAGCGGAACGGTGTTGAGCTGAACCCGGACCGTGATCGGCGGCAGCACGCGGAAGGGCTTGATCTCCTTCGCGCGCTGGACCGCCCGGGTAGCCGCCGCCTTGATCGCCTCGCGTGCTAGCTTCGGCGTCATCGACTCGGCGGCGGTGTTCATGATCACGCGCTTCACCTCGACGATCTCGGCACCGACGAAGAGCGGGCTCACCTCGGCCTTCAGGCAGTCGTCACCGGAGAGCAGCACCACCGGCACGCCGAGCTCGCCGGCATAGCCGCCATAGAGGCCGGATTCGCCGAAGTCGGTGCCGTTGACCGTGATACGGGCGAAGGCGAAACCGTTGATCGTGTGCGCGAGTATGCCGTGCGAGCCGGCCCGCGCGTGATAGCCGAGAGCGAAGACGCCGGCATAGTCCGAGGAAAGCCCTTCCATCATCGAAACGGGCTTCGGCTTGCCGGAGATCAGTCTCGCGCGCGGGTCAATATCCTCGATCAGAAGGTTGCGCATCGGCCCATGGGAGTCGTTGACCAAGATCTCGGTCGCGCCGCCTTCGATCGCGCCGGCGATCGCGGCATTGACTTCCTGCGTCATGAGCCGGCGGGCACGTTCGTGCTCGCCATTTCCCGGACGTCCCTGCTCGCCATCGACCACGCCGGCGACGCCTTCGATATCCGACGAGATGTAGATCTTCACGACACTCTCCCACCCGTGAGGGCCGGCACGGTAGGACGAAACCACGGGGATGGACAACCGGCCGCCTTCTGCCTTGAATGCCGCCCCGATGTCCGACCGCGCCCTCATCGAGAGCCTTACCCGCGCCGTCCTCGCCGACGACGCGACCGCGATCGAGCCGCATTTTACCGAGGGCAGGATCGCGGCGCCGAGCTTTAGCTGGAACCCGGAGCCGACAATGCTCGGCGAGGCACCGCTGAAGGTCCTGCACAAATGGTGGCACGCGCAGCGGCCAGCGCGGGGGCTTCCGTCAATCGACGCAGTCGATCCGATCGCGCTCAAGGATGCGCTCGGCTACCTGATGATCCTCGACGTGCTCGACGATGGCTGGGACTATCGATACCGGCTCTACGGCACGGCGATCGCCCAGAGCGCGAAGCGGGACTACACCGGCCAGCGGACCTCCGAGCTCAAGGTCGTCTCGCTGATTCCGACCTTCTACATCGCCTGCTATCGCGCCGTGCTGGCACGGCCGGAACCGCTGATGACCCGCAACGAGCCGCCGAGCGAGGTTGCGACCAAGATCTGGACGCGGCTCCTGCTGCCTCTCAGCGCCTCCGACGGCAGGATCGCGCGCTTCATCGTCGGCAACGTGCCCGGCAGCTGGCGCCGTCCGGAAGACGAGACAGGCGCCTAGGCGGCCGCATCGCGGCACGGCATGATGCCGGCCGCACCCTTCCGAAGATTTCGATGCCTGACACCATCCTGCCCGCCGGAGATTGGCAGCAAGACGCCGCCGCCAGCGGTTGGGACCAGAAGATCCTTGACGAAGCCTGGGCCTGCGCCGAGTCGATCAAGTCCTCGGCGGTGATGGTAATCGAAGGCGGCCGCATCGTCGCGCGCTGGGGCGAGATCGAGCGGCGATTCATGTGCCACTCGATCCGGAAGAGCTTCCTGTCCGCCCTCTTCGGCATCCATATCGAGGAAGGTCGCATCAGCCGCGGCACGACGCTGGCCGAACTCGGCATCGACGACAAGGAAGGGCTGTCGGGGCGCGAGAAGGCGGCGAGCATCGTCGACCTCCTCTCGGCCAGGTCAGGCATCTATCACCCGAGCGTCTACGAGAGCCCGTGGATGCGCTCGATCAAGGAGCTGCGCCACAGCCACGCACCGGGTGTCTTCTGGTGCTACAATAACTGGGACTTCAACGTCCTCGGCACGATCTTCGAGAAGCTGGTCGGCCGTTCGCTGTTCGAAGAGTTCCGCGACCGCATCGCCGTGCCGATCGGCATGCAGGACTACCGCTACGACGACGAGCGCAAGGACGGCGAGTATGTCGGCAATCAAGAGACCGACCACCCCGCCTATCCATTCCGCATGTCGAGCCGCGACCTCGCTCGTTTCGGGCTCCTGTTCCTCCGCGAGGGCCGCTGGGGCGACAGGCAGATCATCCCGCGGCGCTGGGTGAAGGAAAGCACGGCACCTATATCCGAGGCCGGCAATGCCGGCTCCTACGGGTACATGTGGTGGGTGGCGCGGGCCGGCATTCACATCCCGGGCGTGATCCTGCCCGAAGGCAGCTATTCCGCGCGCGGCGCCGGGGGCCATAAGATGATCGTCGTTCCGGCGCACGACATGGTCGTCGTGCATCGCGTCGACACCGACATCAAAGGCCGCGAGGTGAAGACTCACGAATTCGCCCCGCTGCTCGACCTCGTGCTCGCCGCCCGGCTCGGGCGCGGCTGGTAGAAGAACGGAGATAAAGGAATGGTGACGCTGCTGACCGAACGCGGCCGCTACGAGGCGGCCGGGAACACCGAAGGCGAAAGCCTCTGGCTCCCGGCGATCGCGCTCTCGATGGCGACCGGATGGGAGCTGAAGCCGGAAGGCTTCTGCCGCGACGATATCTGCGTGCCGCTGCCGCGCGGCCGCGAAGGCGAGTTCACACGTGGCGACGAGGTTGACGCGGCCAGACTGTTCCGCCACGCCGCACAGCCTCTGGCCGCCAGCCGCGACAAGTCGGTGTGGTCCTTCGGGACCTCCGCCCAGATCCGCTCGAACGCGCTCGATAGCCTGAAGGCGCCGGACATCGGCCTCCCCGATCTCGCCGGCAAGGTGCATCGGATCTCCGATCACCGCGGCAAGAAGATCTTCCTCTCGACCTGGGCGTCCTGGTGAGGCTGTCGTCTTGACTTGCCCGTGTGGCAGCAACTGTACGACGAACTCAAGGACTACGGCTTCATGGTTTTCGCGGTGGCGATGGAGAGTCGCGGGCCTGAGGCCGCGCGCTCCTGGATCGAGGCGGCGAAGACCGCCTATGTCTCGGTGATCGATGCCGACCATCGGCTTGCCGACCTCTACAACATGGTCAACGTGCCGGAAGCGGTATGGATCGACGAGACGGGTCGGATCGTGCGCCCGACCGAGGTCGCCGGCAGCGGCGACTATTTCCGCAAGATGGACCGCGTCACCCGCACTCTTCCGGAGGAGGGCAAGGTGATGCGCGAGACCATGCGCAAGCACTACATGGACGCGCTCCGCGACTGGGTGAAGAACGGCACTGAGAGCCAGTACGCCTTCGACAAAGGCGCGGCACGCGCACATGTCCGAAAGCAGACCGAGGACGTGGCACTCGCCCATTGCTGGTTCCGGCTCGGCCGTCACCTGCACGGCACCGGCAAGATCGAGGAGGCCGAGGCGGCGCTGGCGGAAGCGAGCCGTCTGCATCCCGACTCCTGGAACATCTGGCGCCAGATGGGCGACATGAAGCTGGACGGAAAGCCCAACCCGGATTTCTGGGCGCGTGTCGACCAGCTCGGATCGCGTCGCTACTACGACAAGATCGATATGCCGGGCATGCCGTGAGGTTCACCCGCCGCGCCTTTCTCGGCGGCGGGTCTGCTCTTTGCCTCGCCGCTTCGGGCCGATCGTCCGAGGCGGCGACTTCGGCCGAAGCCCGCGCCGCGCTCGCGGGCGCGCTGACCATCGACATCCACTCTCATGGCGGCCGCGCGATCGGCCGCAGGAACGTGCCGGAGAAGGCGCCGTTCACGCCGCTTGCGGAGCCGATGCGGGCCGGCGGCATGGCCGTCGTCTGCCTTGCCATGGTCGCCGACACCCCGGTCCTGGAGGTGGTGGATCGGCGCATCCGCGCCACGCGCGACCCGGCGCCGGGCGAGCTCTACGAATGGAGCCGGATGTCCTTCGAGCGGCTGACCGCGCTCACGTCGGAGCAAGGCATCCATGTCGTCACCGATCTCGCGCGGCTGCGTGCGGCGCCAGCCGCCGGTCCCTCGGCCATCATCGCCGCCGAGGGCGCCGATTTCCTGGAAGGCCGGATCGAGCGGCTGGAGGAAGCGCATCGCATTCATCACCTCCGGCACCTGCAGCTCACGCATAATCGCGTGAACGAGCTCGGCGACATTCAGACCGCTCCACCGGTGCATGGCGGCCTCACCCGGTTCGGCGCCGAGGTGATCCGTGCCTGTAACCGCATGGGCATCGTCGTCGACATCGCCCACGGCACCTTCGACCTGGTCAAGCAAGCTGCATCGATCTCGACAAGGCCGCTCGTGCTTTCGCATACCTCGCTCGCCAATCGGCCGCTGCCCTTCAGTCGGCTCATCTCTCCCGACCACGCGAAGCTGGTGGCCGCCACCGGCGGCGTGATCGGTATCTGGCCGCCATCATCGGTGTTCCCCGATCTTCCGGCACTCGCCGCCGGCATCGCCCGCGTGGTCGATGCGACCAGTGTCGATCACGTCGGGATCGGCACTGACATGAGCGGGCTGACCGCGCCGCCGACCTTCTCCAGCTATCGCCAGCTCCCCGATCTTGCCGCCGCGCTGATGGCGCGCGGCTTCAATGCGGACGAGATGCGAAAGCTGCTCGGCGGCAACTATCCGCGCGTCTTTACCGCCACAGTCAATTCGTAGCACCCACACTTACATTATGGTTGAACGCCTGTTCACTCCTGGGAACAATTGCGGCATCAGTCATCATGGAAGGCGCTTAGATGGCACGCATTCTCGGTATCGCCGGGAGCCTGCGCAAAGGCTCTTACAATGTCGCCCTGCTGAAGAACGCAGCCGGCCTCATGCCGGAGGGCTCCAGCCTCGAGATCTTCGATATCGCCGAGATCCCGCTCTACAACGAGGATGTGAAGGTGTAAGGCTTTCCGGCCCCGGTGCAGGCTTTGCGCGAGAAGATCGCCGCGGCCGACGGCCTCGTCTTCGCCACGCCGGAGTACAATTTCTCGGTCTCCGGCGTGCTGAAGAACGTCATCGACTGGGCCTCGCGGCCGCCGGATCAGCCCTTCAACGACAAGGCGGTCGCCATCATGGGTGCATCCGGCGGCGTGCTCGGCACACCGCGCGCGCAGTATCATCTCCGTCAGATCGGGATCTTCCTCAACATGCGCTTCGTCAACAAGCCGGAGGTGTTCGTCGGCAGCGCGGCGAGCAAGTTCGACGCGGCCGGCAACCTGACCGACGAGACCGCCAAAGGCCTCATCAAGCAGCTGATGGCGGAGCTGGTGACCTGGAGCAACCGGCTCAAGAAAACCTGACCCGGTTGCAGGCGGGCCGGGCACGCGCGATCATTTCGGCGGCAACTGCCGCCGCCCGTATCAGCCTCTGCCTGCCGAAGAGGCACGACACCGGTGCGGCGGCCTGCCACGCCGCGTTTCGTTTCGGGGGATCGCTATGGCATGTCGCTTGCTGAACGTCACCCGCGCCGTTGAGCGCGGGGAGGATCGGCGGTGACCACATCTGCCTTCGACGAGATGGGCGAGAGAGCGGCGCCGCGACCTGCTTATGCCGGCGTCGCCGACTGGCTGGCGTCGCTGGCACCCGAGGTGCTGGCGGCCAAGCGCGACGAGGCGGAACTGCTCTTCCGGCGGACCGGCATCACCTTCGCCGTCTACACTGAAGGTGGCGATCCCGAGCGTCTGATCCCCTTCGACATCATCCCGCGCATCCTCGATGCGCATGAATGGTCGGTGCTCGAGCGCGGCCTGATCCAGCGGGTGCGCGCCCTCAATGCCTTCATCGCCGATGTCTATGGCCCGCAGGAGTTCATCCGCGCCGGCAAGATCCCGCCCGCGCTCGTCCTGCACAATCCCGGCTTCGCCGCCGAGATGGTCGGCCTCAACGTCGCCCAGGGCATCTACACCCACATCGCAGGCATCGACATGGTCCGGGTCGGGCCGGAGGAGTTCTACGTCCTCGAAGACAATTGCCGCACGCCTTCGGGCGTCTCCTACATGCTGGAGAATCGCGAGGCGACGCTGCGGCTCTTCCCCGATCTGATCCGTCGTCATCGCATCCGCCCCGTCTCGCACTACCCGGAAGAGCTGCTCGGTACGCTGCGTTCCGTGGCGCCACCAAGCGCTACCGCCAACCCGACCGTCGTCCTGCTGACGCCCGGCTCCTACAACAGCGCTTATTACGAGCATTCCTTCCTCGCCGACGAGATGGGCGTCGAGCTCGTCGAGGGCGCGGACCTGATCGTCGAGGATCTTGTCGTCTTTATGCGCACCACGCGCGGCCGCCAGCGCGTCGACGTGATCTACCGGCGCATCGACGATGCGTTTCTCGACCCGCTCGCCTTCCGGCCGGATTCTGCGCTCGGCGTGCCGGGCCTGATGGCGGCATACCGCGCCGGCAACGTCACGCTCGCCAACGCCGTCGGCGCCGGCATCGCGGATGACAAGGCGGTCTACACCTATGTCCCCGCGATGGTGCGCTTCTTCCTCGGCGAGGAGCCGATCCTGAAGAACGTCCCGACCTTCCGCTGCTCGGAGGCCGATGAGCGCGGCGAGGTGCTGGACCGCCTGCACGAGCTGGTGGTGAAGGACGTCCATGGCTCCGGCGGCTACGGCATGCTGGTCGGGCCGCATGCGACCAAGGCCGAGCGCCTCGCCTTCGCCGAAAAGATAAAGGCGGCCCCCGACCGCTACATCGCACAGCCGACGCTCAGTCTCTCGACCTGCCCGACCTTCGTCGAGAACGGCGTGGCGCCGCGCCATGTCGACCTCCGGCCTTTCGTGCTGGCCGGACGGGACATCCGCATCGTGCCGGGCGGCCTCACCCGCGTCGCGCTTCGCGAAGGATCGCTCGTCGTCAATTCGAGCCAGGGCGGCGGCACCAAGGACACCTGGGTGCTCGATGGCTGAGACCCGATGCTGAGCCGCACCGCCGAGAACCTGTTCTGGCTTTCGCGCTATGTCGAGCGCGCGGAAAATATGGCGCGCCTCATCGACGTCGCCATGCGCATGTCGAGCCTGCCGCACGGACCTGTCGACGGCCCCGACGAGTGGCACTCGGCGATCGTCGCCGCCGGCTGCGAGCGCAGCTTCTATGCCAAGCACGAGCGCGCCTCCGCCGAGACCGTCATCGATCACTTGGCACGCGACCTCGACAATCCTTCCTCGATCCTCGCCTGCCTCGAGACGGCACGACAGAACGGCCGTTCGGTCCGGACGGCGCTCACCGTCGACATGTGGGAGGCCGTCAACGCAACCTGGCTCGAGATGCGAAGGCTTTCCAAGGACGAGTTCACGCCCGCCCGCGTCGGGCGCGTGCTAGACCGGGTCAAGGAACGCTCGCTGCTCTTCGGCGGCGCCGTCGCCGCCACCATGCTTCGAAGCGATGCCTATTGGTTCAGCCGCCTTGGTACCTTCGTCGAGCGCGCCGACAACACCGCGCGGATCCTCGACGTGAAGTTTCACGTGCTGCTGCCGCAGGCCGAGCCCGTCGGCGGATCGATCGATTACTACCAGTGGACAGCGATCCTGCGGTCGGTCTCCGCGCTCCGCGCCTATCACTGGGTCTATCGCGACCGGATAAAGCCTTGGCTGGTCGCGGAGCTACTGATCCTCCGGCCGGAGATGCCGCGCTCGCTGATGAGCTGCCTTGGCGAGATCTCCCGCCAATTGGAAGTCCTCGGCCAGGCCTACGGCACCCGCGGTGAATGCCATCGCCTCGCCGGCGAGCTGGAAGCCCGGCTCCGCTTCGGCAGGATCGACGCCATCTTCCAGACCGGCTTGCACGAGTTCCTTACCGACTTCATCGACAAGAGCACAGTTCTCGGCGACGAGATCGGCCGGCACTACCTATTCTGAGCCAATGCGTATCCGCATCCGCCATGCGACCCGCTATCGCTATGACAAGCCGATCGACCTCGCCGCCCAGGTCGTGCGCCTGATGCCGCGCGACCACGAGGGACAGCGCGTTCTTTCGTGGCGCGTTGCCGATGCGGATGGACGGATTCTGCCGATGTTCGAGGACGGCTTCGGCAATCGCTGTCACTTGGTGACGATTACCCGACGGCACGAGGAGTCAGCCATCGTCGCCGAGGGCGAGATCGAGACCGCCGACACGAGCGGCGTTGTCAACGGCGCGATCGATCCACTGCCCCCCTCCTACTTCCTCAGGCGCAGCGAAGCGACCATGCCCGATACGGCGATCCAGGCGCTCGCCCATTCGCATGAAGGCGTCTCCGATCCGATAGAACGGCTGCATCGGCTGATGACCGAGGTCCGCTCACGGGTCACGTACGAGATAGGTTCGACCTCGGTCGTGACCTCGGCTGCCGAGGTACTCGCGCGCGGCCGTGGCGTCTGTCAGGACCACGCCCATGTGCTGATCTCGGCCGCCCGCGTGATGGGCTATCCCGCCCGCTACGTCAGCGGCTATCTCTGGGATGGCGCCGTGACGGCGCCGACCGAAGCCAGCCATGCCTGGGCCGAGATCCGAATCGAGCAGGTCGGGTGGGTCGGCTTCGATCCCGCCAACGGCGTCTCGCCGACCGCCGCCTATGTCCGGGTCGCGACCGGCCTCGACTATTCGGATGCGGCACCGGTGCGCGGCATCCGTCGCGGCGAAGCCGCCGAGACGCTTGCGGTGTCGGTGGAAGTGCAGCAGGTTCAGGCGCAGCAGTAACCTGCGTGCTCTCGACCTTCCGGGATCGAAGATGACCTATTGCGTTGGGCTACGCCTGAAGAACGGCTTGGTCATGCTGGCCGACACCCGCACTAATGCGGGCGTCGACAACATCGCCACCTTCTGCAAGCTGCATGTGGTCGAGGTCCCGGGCGAGCGGATGATCTGTCTTGCCACCGCCGGCAACCTTGCGGTCACCCAGGCCGTGGTCAATCTGGTCTCCGAGGGCTTCGAGAGCCTCCAGTCAGGCCCGATGGAGACGCTGTCGAAGGCGCCCAGCATGTTCCGCGCCGCGCAGATCGTCGGCGAAGCGGTACGCAAGGTCTACGACACCCATGGCGAGGCCATGCGCGCCCAGCAGGTCGGCTTCGACGTCGCCCTCCTTCTCGCCGGCCAGATCAAGGGGCGCTCGACGCGCCTCTATCAGATCTACGCGGCCGGCAACTTCATCGAGGCCACCGAGGACACGCCCTTCCTGCAGATCGGCGAGCACAAATACGGAAAGCCGATCCTCGATCGCGCCGCGCGCTACGACACCGAGCTCTACGACGCGATCAAGCTGGTGCTGGTGTCGATGGATTCGACGCTCCGCTCCAACCTGACGGTCGGCATGCCGGTCGACCTCCTCGTCTACAAGAAGGATGCGCTCGCCATCGACATCCGCCGGCGCATCGGCGAGGACGACCCCTACTTCCGGAATCTCCGCGAGCAATGGTCGAACTCGCTGCGCGAAGCCTACCTCGCCATCCCGCGACCGGACTGGGCGCCCTGAAACCAAGAAAGGCCCGACGGCGAGACCGTCGGGCCTTTCAGTTTGGTGGAGCCAAGGAGGATCGAACTCCTGACCTCTACAATGCCATGCTTTTGGTAAACAATGGAAATAGCCAATTTCTTGAATTGTGACTCGGACGACCAGGCACTAGAAAATGGGCTGAATGTCGATATAAAGTACTGATGTAATTCGCGTGTCGTGAATTGACGCCTGTCGAGAAGAATGGCACACCACTCGCATAAACTTGGCACACCTGGATAGCCGCAATGCCCAAAATGTCCGACATGGGCCCTATCGAGCGACGCATCAATGTGCGGCCCGGCCTCACCCTTTATCGACGACCGAAATCTTCTGTTTGGTGGATGGACGTAGGGGTTCGCGGGACGCGCCGAGTCCGCGCCTCAACCGGCGAGGAAGACGTCGTTCGCGCTGGAAGCAGAGCATGGCAATGCTGGGAGCGGCAGCGACGGATTAGCCTTGGTCTCCCTCCCGAAGAAGCCGTCGCTTTCGAATCCCCAAAAATCGAAGCTGTCCCTCCTCCTCCAGTCCAGGTTTACCGAACGGTCGGAGACGTTCTCAGGGCTTATCGGATGTACTTGCTAACCCATGCGGAGCAACTCGACTCTTCGGGTAGGAAACCCAGCCCGGCGGCTCTCATCAACAGCGGCATCATCGCGAACTATCTCCTGCCCTGGTGGGGACCAAAGAGCCTTAATGAAGTTCAGGAGTCAGATACGAGTGCGTGGAAGGCTTGGCGAGAGGAGCAAACGACACCAATTCCGGTGATGATGAATAGAAGGGGTAAGGTCGCCACCTATGTTCGCAATAGGTCAAAGCCCAAGCCGCCAACGCTAGTGCGTGAACGCGCCGTACTGCTAATGGCTTTCGCATACGGAGTTCAAGCCGGCTGGATCAAGCGTGCTGAGCGTCCGCGGCTTGCGCCCCTTTGGTGGCCTGTTTCGGTACGCACCGAAAGCGATCGACGACCCGCGTTCACGAAGCACCAAAAAAACAAGGTGCTTTCCTATCTTCGCGAGCGACGCTCGACTTGGCATGAAAAGCTGTTCGGGCTGTTCGTTCGCGTGATGTTTGCGTCCGGACTTCGACCAGGAGAAGCGCTTGCCCTGAGGTGGTCTGACCTTCGCGACGTTAGGACTACGAAGGTAGCAACCCTCATGGTTGTGGTCCGCGGGGTTACGTCAGGGGCAAAAAAGACCGGGAGCCGCAAGGTTATAGCCCTCCCGGAGGTTATGGGAGCGGTCAAGGAACTGCGTAAGCTCCATACGTCAATGAAGTGGCCGATGGAGCGTGACGACCTGCTCTTCGTGTCGAAAGCCAAAGCCCCTATCGCAACGTTCCATGATGATTTTCGCGCGATGATTTCTGCCCTCGATCTACGTCCTGACATAGGCGAGATAGGATTTACGCTGTACTCATGCCGTCACACATATGCGACCCTGCTCTTGGATGCAGGTCTTGAGGCTTTGCACATAGCGAGAAATATGGGCACGAGTGTTCGTATGATCGATAAGCACTACGGACAATCGGACTTCGAGAAGACGCCAGAGTTGGTCATTCCGATGTGACTCTAAAGCACGTCACCACGTCTCTTTTGGTTGGCATGGCGCGCATTGAGGTGGTTCCGAAGCGCCTCTCGAAGCCCCGGCGGGGCACCACGAAACTTCGGCAGCAGTCCTAGCCCCAAGAGCTTGCGCCCCCGCAGGTCACGCCTCGACCTGGCGACCGTCCAGGGCGTCTTGCCGACGTCCTG
>VGEH01000059.1 GCA_016869375.1 Alphaproteobacteria bacterium
CCCGCGCCCCTTCCACGCTTTCCCTTGCGCCGGCCGCCGAAGTAGCTCTCATCCACTTCGATCTCGCCGCCGAACATCGCCTCGCTCTCGGCTTCCAGCTCGCGGGCGATCAGTTCACGAAGGCGATGAAAGAAAAACGCCCCTGTCTTGCGGTTCACTCCGCAGAGACTCGATGCGGTACGCGCCGTCGTTCCTGCTACGAAATGTTCGATCAGGCGATCCTGCTTCGAGACCCCCAATCGGCTCCGTCGTATCCGTCCCATGATAACTCCATAACCGAGTTATCTGGGACAGCCCCTTCCCTTATCCAGACCGGGAGAGCCCCATGACCTTCTCCAGCCTGTCGAGGCGCGCCCTGTTTCGCGGCCTTGTCGCTGCCGTTCTCGCGTTTCCTTTCGCGAGCCTCGCCGCCGAGACGACCGTCAAGCTAAGGCTGATGGAGACGACGGACATTCATGTCCACGTCATGAACTACGACTACTACCGCGACCAGGCCGATCACAGCTTCGGCCTCTCCAAGACCGCGAGCCTGATCAAGATCGCGCGTGGCGAAGTCGCCAACAGCCTGCTCATCGACAATGGCGACCTGATCCAGGGCAATCCGATGGGCGACTACATCGCCCGCGAGAAGGGCCTCAAGGACGGTGACATCCACCCGGTCTACAAGGCGATGAACCTGCTGGGCTACGACGTCGGCAACATCGGCAACCACGAGTTCAACTACGGCCTCGAATTCCTCGCGACCGCGCTCAAAGGGGCGAAGTTCCCCTACGTCAATGCGAATGTCATGAGCGCCGACGGCCAGAAGAACATGTACACGCCGTATCTGATCCTCGAGCGGAAGCTCAAGGACGAGGCCGGCAAGGAGCACCCGATCAAGATCGGCGTCATCGGCTTCGTGCCGCCGCAGATCATGGCCTGGGATCGCCGCCACCTCGAAGGCAAGGTCACCGCCAAGGACATCGTCGAGACCGCCAAGCGCTTCGTGCCGGAGATGAAGTCGAAGGGCGCCGATCTCTTGATCGCGGTGCCGCATTCCGGCCTCGGCCCGGTCGAGACGGCGGGCAGCGACGAGAACGCGACCTGGCTTCTCTCGAAGGTGCCCGGCGTCGACGCGATCCTGTTCGGGCATGCTCACCTCCTCTTTCCCAGCGAGGTGTACAAATCGGTCCCCGGCATCGATGTCGCCAAGGGCACGGTCAACGGCGTTGCCGCGGTCATGCCGGGCTTCTGGGGCAACCATCTCGGGTTGATCGACCTGACGCTCGCGGTCGACGATGCCGGCAAATGGAAGGTCACCGACCGGCAATCCTCGCTCCGCGCCGTCTTCCGCATGCAGGACCGCCAGCGCGTGCCGGCCGTCGACAACGACCCGGCCGTGGTCGCCGCGGTCAAGGACGACCACGACGGCACGCTCGGATTCATCCGCAAGCCCGTCGGCAAGATTGCGGCGCGGCTACACAGCTATTTCGCGTTGGTGCAGGACGATCCGTCCATCCAGATCGTGACCGACGCGCAGAAGTGGTATGTCGAGAACCTGCTGAAGGCTACAGAGTACCGCAAGCTTCCGGTGCTCTCCGCCGGTGCACCGTTCAAGGCCGGCGGGCGCAGCGGGCCCGAGTTCTATACCGACATCCCGGCCGGACCGCTCGCGGTCAAGAACGTCGCCGACCTCTATCTCTATCCCAACACCGTGCAGGTCGTGCGGGTCACCGGCGCGCAGGTGAAGGAGTGGCTGGAGATGTCAGCCGGCATCTTCAACCAGATCGACCCGAATTCGGCCGCCGAGCAGGCGCTGATCAACCAAGCTTTCCCCTCCTACAACTACGATGTCATCGACGGGGTCACCTACAAGATCGACGTGACCAGGCCACGCCGCTATGACAATGACGGCAAGCTGGTGGCATCCGACAGCCACCGCATCATCGATCTCGCCTATCAGGGCAGGCTGATCGACCCGGAGATGGTCTTCGCCGTCGCCACCAACAACTACCGCGCGTCGGGCGGCGGCAAGTTCCCGGCTCTCGACGGCAAGAACGTCATCGTCGAGTCGCCGGAAGAGAACCGCACGGTCATCATCGAATACCTGTTCGACAAGGGCTCGATCGATCCAAGCGCCGACAACAACTGGTCCTTCGCCAAGCCGTCGAAGCCCGTAACCGTCCTCTTCGAAAGCTCGCCCGCAGCCGAAGCGCTGCTCGCCTCGGCTAAGGGCATGACCAAGCTCGGTCCCGACGCCAACGGCTTCATGCGCTATGCCCTCAAGCTGGAGTAGTCCGCCTAATGTCCCGTGATGCCGCCATCGCCCGCGCCCATCGTCACTTCGACGACGGCAGCTTCTTCGCCGATCTCGAGCGCCGGGTCGCCTATCACACCGAGAGCCAAGTGCCGGAGAGCCGGCCCTATCTCTACTCCTACCTCAAGGAGGAGATCGGGCCGCGGCTGGAGAGGCTGGGATATAAAACCAGGCTTCACGAGAACCCGGTCAAAGGCGGCGGTCCGTTCCTGACCGCCGAGCGGCGCGAAGGCGAGAACCTGCCGACGGTCCTGACCTACGGCCATGGCGACGTGATCCGCGGCCAGGAAGGAAGCTGGGCCGAGAACCGCGATCCGTGGAAGCTGACCAAGGTCGGCGAGCGCTGGTACGGGCGCGGCACCGCCGACAACAAGAGCCAGCACTCGATCAACATGGCCGCGCTGGGCTTCGTTCTGGCCGAGCGCGGCAAGCTGGGATTCAATTCGCGCATCCTGATCGACACCAGCGAGGAGATCGGCTCGCCGGGCTTGAACGAGTTTTGCGCGCTGGCGCGCGACGAGCTCGCCGCCGACTTGCTTATCGGCTCGGACGGACCGCGCATCACGCCGGAGCGCCCGACGATCTTCATGGGCACGCGCGGCGCGCTCAATTTCGACCTCACCGTGAACATGCGGAAGGGCGGGCACCACTCCGGCAATTGGGGCGGGTTGCTCGCCAATCCCGGCGTGATCCTGGCGCATGCGATCACCTCGCTGATCGACGCCAAGGGCAAGGTGCTGCTGCGCGAGATCGTGCCGCAGTCGATCCCGAACTCCATCCGAAACGCGCTCGCCGATTGCGAGGTCTCGGGCGGCGAGGACTCACCGACCATCGACACCTGGTGGGGCGAGCCGGGCCTGACCTCCGCCGAGAAGGTGTTCGCCTGGAACACCTTCGAGGTTCTGGCCTTCTCGACCGGCAACCCGCTTAAGCCGGTCAACGCCGTGCCGCCGACCGCGCATGCCCATTGCCAGATCCGATTCACCACCGATCGCGACCACCGCACCTTCCTGCCGGCGATCCGCCGACACCTCGACGCGCATGGCTTCCCGATGGTCGAGGTCAAGCCGACTAAGGAAGTGGTGATGAACGCGACGCGCCTCGATCCGGATCATCCGGCGGCGCGCTGGGCTGCGGCTTCGATCGAAGAGACCATGGGAGCGAAGCCGGCGGTGCTGCCCAATCTCGGCAGCTCGCTGCCGAACGACTGCTTCACCGACATCCTCGGCATGCCGACGATCTGGGTCCCGCACTCCTACGCGGCCTGCTCGCAGCACGCGCCGAACGAGCATGTCCTCGAGCCCCTGCTGCGCGAGGGACTCGCAATCATGACCGGGCTCTTCTGGGACATGGGCGAGGCACCGCCGCCGCGCGAGCCGTGAGGCCGGGCTCCGGTCTCCTAGAGCGCAGCCAGACGAACGACGCTGCGGCTTGCGCGAGACGAGGGGAAGCGGCACGTAACGATCGTTCCGCCGCCGGGCCGGCCCGCGATCTCGAGGGTCCCGCCGTGCAGCTGCATCAGCCCCTTCGAGATCGGCAGGCCGAGGCCAGCGCCTCCCCGCGCCCGGGCAAGGATGCTCTCCACCTGCTCGAATGGCTGAAGTACCCGAGCCAAATCGTCTCTGCTGATGCCGACGCCGGTGTCGGCGACGGTCAATGCAAGACTTCCATCGTCGTCCAGCCGAGCCGAGACAAGGACATGTCCGCCGGAAGGCGTGAACTTGACGGCATTGGTCAGCAGATTGGTGAGAATCTGCATCACGGCACGGCGGTCTGCGTCCAGCTTAGGCAGGTTCGCCGGTATCTTGGCCTCGATCGTGAGCCCAACCTTGGTCGCCGAGGTTGACACCATGCCGATCGCGGCTGCTACCAGGGCATCGAGATCGACTTCCTCGGGTCGGATCCGGAATTTCCCGGATTCGATCCGGCTGATGTCGAGAAGATCGTTCACCAGGGCCAGAAGGTGACGCCCACTCGCCAGGATGTCGCCCGCGTAGGCGCGGTAGCGATCCGACGCCTGCGGACCGAAGGCCTGGCTGTGGACCAGCTCGGCGAATCCAATGATCGCGTTGAGAGGGGTCCGCAGCTCGTGACTCATCTGGGCTAGAAACGACGACTTGGCGGCATTGGCAGTTTCAGCCTGTTGCAGCGCTTCGACGAGCCTGATCCGGCTCAGTTGCTGCTCGGTCACGTCGGTGGCAGACCCTCGATGTCCAAGGAATGTGCCCGCAGGACCGAGTACGGGTATGCCGCTGACCCGGAACCACCGGCGTCCCGTCGGCGTATCGGCGTCATACTCGAAATCGCGGAAGGCTCGATGCCCGCCGAGATCCTCCGCGTGGCGCTTCCACAGCGACACCGACATGTCAGCGCACGCCAGCTCGAAGCGGGTTCGACCGATCATCGGACCGGTGCCGACCTTCGGCACCGTGCTCGTCTTCGACGAGAACCAGGTGAATCGGTGATGGGCGTCGGTCTCCCAGAACCAGTCGGCCGAGGCCTCGGCAAAGTCACGGAAGCGTGCCTCGCTCTCGGCCAGCCGCCGGCGGGCCTGCCGTCCCTGCTCAATGTGCCGAATGACGAGGAACGCCATCAGGCCGACGAGCACGGCAACGACGACACCGAGCCAACGGAGCGCCGCCAGTTCCGGCGGCATGAAGCCGCCTTCGAGATTCGGCAGGATCGAGAGCTGCCAGTATCCGCCCGGCAGGGAAACGTCGAAAGTCACGGCCTTGGGCTCGTAGAACTGGCCGAGAAGCCCATAGAAGACAGAGCCGCCTGCGCCTTCTCCATCGGTTCCGCGCATGGCGACGTAGTGCGAACGCTCGATGTCGGAGATGCCGAGCTTCGAGAGGAGGCTGTCGACATCGACGACGACGCTGACGACGCCCAGGAACTCGCCGCTTCCCGGAGGCTCGGATGGCGGGGAGCGGAAGACGGGCGTTCGCCCGATCAGAGCGAAGCCGCCCTGAACGAGCGGGACAGGACCTGAAAGCACGCTCGATCGGGTCGATATTGCAAGGTCGACTGCCGGCCATTGCTCGGGGATGCTACGATAGTCGACGCCGATCGCCGCCTCGTTGCCGGCTCGCGGGTAGACGCCGGCGATCACCGTACCTCGCGAGAATCCGAGGTGCCTTACATGCCGCGCGCCGACCAGGAGATCCTGGGCGAAGGCATCGAACTCTGCGAGCGTCAGATTTGGATTGGTCGCGAACTGCGCGGCCAGCCCTTTCTGCAGAAGGATGGTCGCGGTCAGATCCTGTTCGATCTGCGCTCGGAGCAGGCCCCCGACCCGCCATGCCTCGGCACGCGCAAGTTCCTCATGACGGCGATTGATGACGGAGTCGAGCACGTAAACCAGGGTCAGCGTCGTCACGACGCCGACGAAAGCGGCGAGCAGAACCCGCCGGGAGACCCACCCGAATTCCCGCCGGTTGGTCATGCTCCCTCAGACCCTGGCCGGCCCCGGCTCGGGTCCGGTCCCGTGCGGATTGTATCACGCGATGGATAACAGGTGGTTAAGGCTGGGAGCGTCGCCTCAGATGCGGGTGAAACGCGCGATTGTCGGTATGTTGAGGCGAGTCAGCCGGCCTGACGGATCGGGTTCAAACCCGAAGAATATCTGCGAGTGGTAGGAACGGATCGCCGGGTCGCGCGGCACGGCGCGGAAGAGTTCGCGGTGCCAGTGCTCGGCGTCGCATGGATTGCCGATGATGTCGATCGCCAGCTTGCCGTTCTCAAACCGGACTGGGACGGAGCCGTAGCTCGAATGTACGTAGTCGCCGGCGTAGTCGGCGAGCGGCTGGCTGGGTTTCGTACCTTCGAGCCTGCCCAAAGGACGCCAGAAGTAAGGCTCGCCCTTGATCATCTGCGGGGCGCGCTTGGCCTCGCCGGCGACGGCCTTGAAGCGCGCATCCCAGTCCTTCTGCTCGATGCCGAAGGCGTGCGCGAGCAGCAGGTAGCGGAGCGGGTTGATCGCCGGCGACTGGTGCTGGTTGGTGTAGATGACCGCGGCCACGCGCTCTGACGGCACCGAGCAGCCGAGCACGAGGAAGCCTTCCAGCGCCCCGGTATGCTCGTTGACGCGCCGCCCGGCAAAATCATGCGCGTACCAGCCGAGCCCGTAGCTGACGAAATTCGCCTCGTACCGGCTGATCCAGCGCTGAGGATGGATGCCGTTGCGGCGCACGGCGACGCGCGGCGTCAGCATCTCCTCGATGGTCTCGGGCTTGAGCAGGCGCCGGCCATCCACCTCGCCGCCGCAGGCGAAGGCCGAGAACCAGGTCTCGGCGTCGCGCAAGGTCGAGGTCATGCCGCCGGTGGCGGAGAGCGCATCGAAGTTCCGATGCGGGATCACGCTCATCTTGCCGTCGCCGAGATCGAGATGCGGATCGCAGGCGATCGAGCGGTCGGGCATGCGGAAATAGCTGCCCCAGGTCTCGTCCATGCCGAGGCGGTTGCGGACCTCGCGCTCGACATAGTCTTCCCAGTTCATGCCGGTCAGGCGCTCGACGATGGCGGTGGCGATGATCGGCCCGAACTGCTGGTAGGCGCATTCGGCGCGGAAACCCGTGCGCAACGGCAAGGTCGGGATCAACGAGATGATCTCCGGCCGCGTGAAGCGCGAATTGTAGTTCATGATGTTGTCCTCGCCGAAGCCGACCGACTGGCCGACGAGGTCGCGCATGGTCACATGGCCGGAAAGGCTGTCGTCGGAAAGGCGGAACCCTGGCAGCACGTCGATAGCGCGCGTATCCCAGGAGAGCTTGCCGTCCTCGACCAGCATGCCGACGGTCGCGGCGTTGAAGGTCTTGGAGATCGAGCCGATGTCGAAGGTGGCGCGGTCGTGCAGCGGCTTGCTTGTCGCCGTCGACATGACGCCGATGCATTCGCGCCAGATCGGCTTGCCGTCCTTGAGGATCGACAGCGCCACGCCGGGCGCGCCATAGGCTTCGACGATCCGCCGGGCGGCGGCTGAGAGTGCTTCGGTCATCAATTGCCCCAAACCTGCTCGTAGACCCGCAACCAGTTCTCGCCGAGGATCTTCCGGGTGTCCTCGGCGGAGAAGCCGCGCTCGACCATCCGCCTGGTCAGCTTCTGCAGCGTGCGCGGTGTCTCGATGCCTTCCGGATATCGGTGCGGCGGCGGCGGGTAGGTACCCGGCCGCCATTTGCCGCTGTTGATCCGCGCGTCGTAATAGGCCTTTGCCTGATCGTCCGGCATCACCATGTACTGGCCGTTGTAATAGTCGATGCCGAGCCCGACGTGATCGGCGCCGATCAGGTCGACCGCGTAAACGATGTGATCGATGAACTGGTCAAGCGTCGGTGCCGCGCTGTCCGCGACGAAGGCGGGAAATCCCACCATGCCGATCACGCCGCCCTGCGCCGCGATCGCCTTGATCAGGTCGTCCGGCAGGTTGCGGTGGGATTCCTTCACCTTGCGCGGATTGCCGTGGCTGTAGATGACCGGCCGCTCGGAGACCTCGAGCGCATCGAAGCTGGTCTTGATGCCCGTATGCGCCACGTCGACGATGACGCGTGCCTCGTTCATCTTCTTGATCATCTCGACGCCGAAATAGGAAAGACCGGAATCCTGTCGCTCGTCGGCGCCGTCCCCGACACGGTTCCGGACGTTGTAGCAGAGCTGCATGACGCCGACGCCGAGGTCCTTGTAGGCGTGGACCATGTCGAGGTCGTCTTCCATGGGATCGGTGCCCTGGAAGTGGAAAAGAAGCCCGAGCCGGCCGTCCTTCTTCGCCTGGCGCATCTCCTTCACGCTCGACACCTGGGTCAGCTTGCCGGCGTTGCCCGAGTTCCGCTGGATGAAGGCCTTCCACGCGGCGACGCTCCGCATGGTGATATCGATACCTTCCAGAGCGCCCACGGTCGGCGCGGCGACGGTGACGCCGCCTTCGGCATACCAGTCGGTATATTTCTGCCCGCGAAGCAACGGGCAGACCGCATCGATGACGATGGCGTCCTGATGCAGCTTCGCGGCGTCGACGGCCATCTCAGGCGCCCCAAACCTGCTCGTAGACGCGCATCCAGTTCTCCCCCAGCACCTTCCTGGTATCCTCGGCGGAGAAGCCGCGCTCGATCATCCGCTTGGTCAGATTCTGGAGCGTACGCGGCGTTTCGATGCCTTGCGGGTATTTGTGCGGCGGCGGCGGGTAGGTGCCCGGCCGCCACTTCCCGCTGGCGATCCAGGAATCGTAGAAGGTCTTCGCCTGGTCGTCCGGCATGACCATGTACTGGCCGCTGTAGTAGTCAATGCCGAGCCCGACATGGTCGATGCCGACGAGATCGGACGTATAGGCGATGTGGTCGATGAACTGATCAAGTGTCGGTGCCGGGCTGTCGGCGACGAAGGCCGGGAAACCCACCATGCCGATCACGCCGCCCTGGGCGGCGATCGCCTTCATCAGATCGTCCGGCAGATTGCGGTGGGAGTTCTTCACCGCACGCGGATTGCCATGGCTGCAGATGACGGGCCGCTCGGAGACCTCGAGCGCGTCGAAGCTGGTCTTGATGCCCGTATGCGCCACGTCGACGATGACGCGCGCTTCGTTCAGCTTCTTGACCATCTCGACGCCGAAGTAGGAAAGGCCTGTGTCCTGGCGCTCGTCGGCACCGTCGCCCACACGGTTCCGGACGTTGTAGCAGAGCTGCATGATGCCGACGCCGAGGTCCTTGTAGGCATGGACCATGTCGAGGTCGTCTTCCATCGGATCCGTGCCCTGGAAATGGAAGTACAGACCGAACCGGCCATCCTTCTTCGCCTGGCGCATCTCCTTCACGCTGGAGACCTGGGTCACCCGCCCGGCATTGCCGGAGTTCCTTTGGATGAAGGACTTCCAGGCGGCAATGCTCCGCATGGTCGGGGTGATGCCCTCGATCGCACCCACCGACGGCGCGGCGATGGTGACCCCGCCCTCGATGTACCAGTCGGTGTATTTCTGGCCGCTGAGCAGCGGGCAGACCGCGTCGATGACGATGGCCTCCCGGTGCAACTTTTCCGCATCGATGGCCATGGCTTCTCCCTTCCCGCCAAGGCGGTTGATCCCCGCCGCCGGGCGGTGTTTGATGATCGGAAATCGAGTTCCCGCGGCCGGCCAAAGCTAGGCCGGCTCCGGTGGCGCAGCAAGCGTCGCTGCATCTATGGTGAGAAACGAGACAACAGGAGGGCTTTCATAGATGAAAACTAGAGGATTGATTCCGCTCGGTGCGGCGGCGATCGCTGCGCTGGCTCTCGCCGGCCCGGCTTCCGCCCAGAAGGTCATCAAGCACATTCCGGACGCGGACCTGAAGGTCCTGGATCCGATATTCACCACCATCGGCACGACTATCTCGCATGGCTACATGATCTACGACATGTTGTATGCGCCGGACGCCAAGTGGGAATACAAGCCGCAGATGGCAGAGAGCCACACGGTGAGCGCTGACGGCCTCACCTGGAACTTCAAGCTCCGGCCGGGGCTCAAGTTCCACGACGGCAGCAACGTCGAGGGCAAGGACGTCGCGCAGTCGATCAAGCGATGGATGGCCAAGAATACGCTCGGCCGCACCATGGCAGTCCGCATCGCCGACGTGAAGTCGACAGGCGCGGATACATTCCAGATCACGTTGAAGCAGCCGTTCGGCCCGATGCTCGAGGCGATCGGCACTTCATCCAATCCGCTGTTCATCATGCGCGAGCAGGAAGCGAAGATCGATCCGGAAACCGCCGTCACGACGATGGTCGGCTCTGGCGCCTTCACTTTCGACGTCAAAGACTGGAATCCTGGACATAGCGTCACCTACCGCAAGTTCAAGGACTACCGGCCGCGCGCCGAGCCCGCCAGCGCCATTGCCGGAGGCAAGGTCGTCAAGGTCGACGCCGTCGAGTGGATCTATCTTCCGGACCCCAATACCCGCGTCCAGGCTGTCCTCCGCGGCGAGGCCGACACCATCGAAGTGATCCCACCCGACCTGCTGCCGCTCCTCAAGGCCAACCCGAACATCGAAGTCCGGGTCATGGACAAGATCGGCAACCAGACCATGCTCCGGCCGAACCATCTGGTCCCGCCCTTCAACAACCCGAAGGTGCGTCAAGCGCTGCTCTACGCCGTCGATCAGGACCAGTATCTGCAGGTGATGCAGAGCGATCCGTCGATGCGGACGCTTTGCTGGTCGGTCTTCATGTGCGGAACGCCGCTCGAGTCCAAGGCTGGCGTCAATGACGCCTGGGCCAAACCTGGCGCCAAGCCCGAGCTGGCGAAGAAGCTGCTTCAGGAGGCTGGCTACAAGAACGAGCCGATCGTTCTGATGGACCCGAGCGACCAGCCGGTGATCTCGGCCCTCACCCAAATCTCAGCTCAGCTCATGAAGCAAGCCGGGTTCAACGTCGAGGTTCAGACCATGGACTGGGCGACCTTAGTTTCGCGTAGGCCGGTCAAGGAAGCGCCGTCGGTGAACAAAGGCGGCTGGCACGTGTTCCACACCTGGGGGACCGGTCCGTTCATGTCCAGCCCGCTGATGAACTCCGGCGCGCAGACGCCGTGCGACGGCAGGAACTGGTTCGGCTGGCCCTGCGATGAGACGCTCGAGAAGGTTCGCCTCGAGTATCTCGACGCCGACACTCCGGCCAAGCGCATGGACATGGTCGAGCGCTACCAAAAGCGCTTCTACGAGACCGTGCCCTATCTACCGCTCGGCCAGTTCGTCGGCCCCATCGCGTATCGCAAGGAGTTGAAGGGCGTCCTTCAGGACATCCGTCTGTCCTTCTGGAATATCGAGAAATAGGCATCATCGTTGGAGGGCCCGGCCAAGCGCCGGGCCCTTTTTCTTTGCCCCCTTCGGAAGTCCCCGCCATGTCCACGCGCCCCACCCGCATCTCGACCGACATCGACTACGACAAGGACGGCAAGCAGGTATCCAACCTGTTCATGCCGTGGTCGATGAACGATTCCGCCTACAAGGTCGTCCACATCCCGATCGCCTGCATCAAGAACGGGACGGGACCGACGATGCTGTTCACGGCGGGCACGCATGGCGACGAATACGAGGGCCAGATCGGGCTCCTCAACCTGATCCGCGAGCTTGAACCCGAGCACATCAAGGGCCGGGTGATCGTCCTGCCCGCCGCCAACTTCCCGGCGGCGATGGCCGCCCAACGGCTTTCGCCTTACGACAACGGCAACCTCAACCGTGCCTTCCCCGGCGATCCCGATGGCGGGCCGACAGCACAGATCTCCTTCTACATCGCCAATCACCTGATCCCCTTGGCGAGTGCCTATCACGATCTCCACGCCGGCGGGCGTTCGCTCGACTACCTCACCTATTGCGGCATGCACCTGACCTCGAACGAGGAGGTGAACCAGAAGCAGTTCGCGCTGGTGAAGGCCTTCGGCCCGCCCTTCAGCATCGTCGGCAGAAGCTCCGACGACCGCCTCGCCCAGCGCGGCGCGCATGTGCGCGG
Source organism: Alphaproteobacteria bacterium (assembly GCA_016869375.1). Taxonomy (GTDB): domain Bacteria; phylum Pseudomonadota; class Alphaproteobacteria; order SHVZ01; family SHVZ01; genus SHVZ01. Next base: position 11,759 of record VGEH01000059.1, read on the forward strand.
CATTCCCGCCATGGGTGGCGAGTTCGGCGGGCGCGCCGCGGTCTCCAAGGTCGGCCTCGCCCTGGTCGAGCGGGGCCTCCGCAACACGCTGGCCCATCTCGGCATCCTCAAGGACTGGACGATCCAGGCGCCGGAGAAGCCGACCCGCTTCATGCAGCTCGGCGGCCGCGACTACTTCGTCTATGCGCCGGCCGACGGCCTCTTCCAACCGGCAGTCGAGCTCGGCGACTGGGTCGAGAAGGGCCAGCTCGCCGGACGCCTGCATTTCGTCGAAGACCCGATGCGCCCACCGCTGGAGCCGCGCTTCGCCCGCGCCGGCCTCGTAGTCTGCAAGCGCGCGCAGGGCCGCGCCGAGCGCGGCGACTGCCTCGCCCATCTCGCCACCGATTTCGAGGGCTGAACAAAGATGCCGTCCCGCGAACTGCACTACCTCGACCGCAGCCAGGTCGAATACGCCTTCGATGCCACGCACAAGCCCCGCATCACGGTCGAGGCGCCGTGCGAGATCATGATCGAAACCCACAACTCGCGCGAAGGAAAGCTCCACAAGCCCGAGGACGAGGTCACGACGCGGCCGAACCCGAACGACAAGTATCCGCGCTCGAACCCGATGACCGGCCCGGTCGGCATCGCCGGTGCCGAGCCGGGCGACGGGCTCGCGGTCGAGATCCTGTCGATCGAGGTCGATCCGGTGGGCTATGTCGGCGTCTTCCCCGAGGTCGGCATCGTCCGCGACTTGGTGAACCAGCGCACCGTCACCATGCTGCCCGTGAAGGACGGCCAGGTGCATTTCAAGGACCTCCGCCTGCCGATCAAGCCGATGATCGGCGCCATGGCCTGCGCGCCGCTGGAGCCGATCTCGGTCGGCCTCATCGGCAAGCATGGCGGCAACATGGACAACAACCGGCTCGCGGTCGGCACCACCGTGCATCTTCCGATCTACGCGCCGCTCGGCCTGTTCTATGTCGGCGACGTGCACGCGACCATGGGCGATGCCGAGATGTGCGGCTCCGGTGCCGAGATCGGCGCCCGCGTCCATCTCCGCTTCAAGCTCGAGAAAGCCGGCGCGCATGAATGGCCATGGATGGAGACCCAGGACCGCTGGATCACCACTGCCTCCGCCCCGACCTTCGAGGATGCCGCCGAGTACTGCACCCGCTCGATGATCGCGCTGCTGGGCCAGCGCCTCGGCGTCTCTACGGCCGATGCCTTCGGCCTGATGTCGATCGCGGCCGATCTACGCATCAACCAGTACTGCAAGGCGCCGAAGCTCGGCACCTCGATCCGCTGCGAGTTCCCCAAGCTCGGCGCCGGCATCACCCGGGCCGCGTCTTAGAGCCATGTCGCTCGAGCTCTACGCTGCCTATCTCGTCGCCTGCGTCCTGATCGTCCTGCTCCCGGGACCGACGATGACATTGATCATCGCCAACAGCCTTGCGCATGGAATGCGGGCAGGATTGCTGACCGCGGCCGGCAACCAGGTCGGCCTCGCACTCATCATCGCCGCCGTGGCGATCGGACTTGCTTCGGCCATCGAGACGATGGGCTGGTTGTTCGACTGGGTCCGCCTTGCCGGCGCTGCCTATCTCGTCTGGCTGGGCTGGCAGCTGATCCGCGTCTCCGGCTCGACCGGACCAGCCGACCGCGCGCCGAAACCTCGTGGCGGCTTCCTGCTGCAGAGCCTCCTGGTTTCCTTGAGCAACCCGAAGACCCTCATCTTCTTCGGCGCCTTCATCCCGCAGTTCATCGATCCGGCGGGTGACTATGCTCGTCAGATCGTCCTGCTGGGACTGACCGCGATGGCCGTCGCCGCCGCCGGCGACAGCCTCTACGCGATCCTCGCCGGCCGCGCCGGCCAGGTGCTGTCGCAGGCGCGCGTCCGTCTGATCTCGCGGATCAGCGGCGCCTTTCTGATCGGCGGCGGCATCTGGCTCGCGCTCCAGCGGCGCTAGTCGAGGCCGAGCGGGTCCGGGTCGAGCGGCCAGATTGGCCGCTTGAGACGCTTGTACGGCACCTTCGTATAATCGAGCGGCAGCGGTCCCGGTGCCGTGGTCCGATGCACCTCGGTCGCGATCTTGGAGAAGGCGGCGAAGAAGTGGTTGTGCGACTTCGCCACCACGATCCGCCTCTTGGTCGGGTCGATGCCGAGATTGGTGAAGAGGTCGGTGCCGAAGGCCTGGGTACGGAGCGTGTTCAAGACCACGGCGATGCCGTCGATTTCGATCGCCGCGGTATCGCCCATCGGGTCCTTGGCGTCGCCGAAGCTCTGCCAGGCGTCCTTGAGCAGCTTCGTGACCTTCACCTTGGCGTCGATCGGTTCGCCCGAGTTGGCGTTCATCTTGGCGCCGAAGCGGAGCTGCAGCTCGCCGCCCTCGCCGGCGGCGAAGCACATGCGGACCGCGATCGGGTCCCAGAGCGGGCCGATGCAGGCATCCCGCACGCCCTTCTTCTGCAGCGCCCGGATGAACCAGGTCGAGTCGCTGGCGGCACCGCCACCTGAGTTGTCGGCACCGTCCGCGAGCACGACCGGTCCTTTGGGCGCGGCGAGCGCCTTCTCGATCGCTTCCTCGACCGAGAGGAAGGTCATGCCGATCTCGCGGCGCATCCTGTAGATCTCGTGGCCGAGTTTCTTCGCCAGCGCGTCGCCCTCGGCCTTGCGGTCGTCGGTGACGACGACGATCTTGTAGCCCATGTCCGGCACGTCGTTCATGCCGAAGCAGTGGACGAGCGAGACCGAGAGCACGCCGTTCTTGCCTTCGAGCGCCTGCATGCGGGCGACGAAGCTCTTCATCGGCTCGCGCGTGGTCGGCGAGGATGTGACCATGCGGCAGTCGAAGACGCTCATCACCGGCTTCGTCTTGCCGATCGTTGCGTCCGCTAGGATCTGGACGAGCTCCTCGCCACGCTCGAGCACGTCGATATGCGGGGATTCCTTGTAGGGCACGAGAACGTCGGCGTATTCGACCATGGCCGGCGTCAGGTTGCAGTGGAGATCGAGCTCGGCGCCGACCTTGACCTTAGGCCCGACGATCTCGCGCACGCGCCGCAGCAGGTCGCCTTCGCAATCCTCATAGCCGTCGGCAACCATGGCGCCGTGCAGGCCGAGCGCAACGAAATCGACCGGCATCGCCGCTTTCAGCTGGCCGAGGATCGCGTCGCGGTACTCCTCATAGACCCCGCGCGTGACGATCCCGCCGGTCGTGGCGAAGGTGGAGAGACCCTCGACGATGTCCCAGTTCCCACCCTCCTTCTTCCGGCGGCGGAGCGCCATCATCGGGCCGGAGTAGAGCGTCGGATGGTCGGGGTGCTGGCCTGGCGCCGCGTAGAAATTGTCCTCGAAGGCGTCGCGGCCGCAGAGGATCGGCGAGAAGGTGTTGGTCTCGCTGCCCAGGCACGCCGTGAACACCTTCATCGAGCCGTCTCCATGAGCGTTGGCAGGCGATCATCGCATGAGCGGAGCGAGCTTGCTTGACTTGCGACGACCGGGACGGAACGCTCGGGGCGGGGGTAGCCGATGCGCCTGTTCGCAGCAGCCTTGTCGACCGAGTCCAACACTTTCTCGCCGATCCCGACGGATCTCGAGAGCTTCACCGGCAACCGATACTTCCGGCCGGGCGAACATCCGGAGCACCCGACCAACACGTCTTCGGCCGTGCTGGTCGTCGCCCGCAAGCGCGCGGGAGAGAGCAACGCCGTCCTGATCGAAGGCACCGTCACCGGCGCCGCGCCGGCCGGGACCACCAGCCGCGCCGCCTATGAGCAGCTCCGCGACGAGATCCTGGGACAGCTGAAGGCAGCCCTCCCCGTCGACGTGGTCGCGCTCGGGCTGCATGGCGCGATGATCGCCCACGGATACGACGATTGCGAGGGCGACCTCCTGGCCCGCGCCCGCGCGCTGGCGGGACCGAAGGCCGCCATCGGCGCCACGCTCGACCCGCATTGCCACATGACGCCAGCGATGCTGACCGCCGCCGATCTCCTCATCTGCTACAAAGAGTTCCCTCACACCGATTTCGTCGAGCGAGCCGAGGAGCTGCTGAGCCTCCTTGTGGCAACGGCGCGCGGCGACATCAGGCCGGCCATGTCCACCTGGGACTGCCGGATGATCGACAGCTTCATGACCAGTCGCCAGCCGATCCGCGGCTTCGTCGACCGCATGACCGCGCTCGAGGGCAAGGACGGTGTGCTCTCGGTTTCGATCGTCCATGGCTTCTCGGCCGCCGACGTGCCGCATCTCGGCGCCAAGATGCTGGTCGTCACCGATAACCGGCGCGAGCAAGGCGATCGTCTCGCGAAGACGCTCGGCCAGGAGCTCTTCTCGCTCCGCGGCCAGGGCGCCCCGCGCCATCTGAGCCCCGACGAAGGGATCGACCGTGCGGTCGCCGCATCCGAAGGTCCCGTCGTGCTCGCCGATCGCTGGGACAACCCCGGTGGCGGCGTCGCTGGCGACTCGACCGCCATCCTCCATCGCATGCTTGAGCGAGGCATCACCAATGCCGCGATCGGCGCGCTCTGGGACCCGATCGCCGTGCGCTTCTGCCATGCCGCCGGCGAGGGTGCGCGCCTGAAACTCCGCTTCGGCGGCAAGGCGGCACCGACCTCCGGCAAGCCGGTCGATGCCGAGGTCGAGGTAACGCGCGTCGCTAAGGATGCGACGCAGAACTTTGCCTCCAGCATCGTCTCTCTCGGCGATGCCGCAGCGGTCCGGATCGCCGGCATCGACGTGGTGCTGGAGACCAAGCGGGCTCAGACCTTCGATCCCAGCCTCTTCCGCAATCTCGGCATCGACCCCGCCCAGCGAAGGTTGGTGGTGGTGAAGTCGAGCAACCACTTCCACGCCGGCTTCGCCCCGATCGCGAAGGAGATCCACTACATCGATTCCGGCGGGCCCTATCCCAGCGATCCACGCCGCGTTCCCTACAAGCGCATTCCCCGGCCGGTCTGGCCGATCGACGAGAATCCGCACGCCTGAGACGTCAGGCCGCTTCGGCGCCGTCGAGGACGAGGAGCGCGTCGCGGGCGAAGCTTACCGTGACCTTGGTGCCCCACGCCGGCGGCGCCACGCTCGGCTTATTGAAGGTGTCGAGCGAGATCGCGTTCTCGCCGAAGCGCACACGGATGCGGACGACCGAGCCCAGGAAGCTCACCTCCTCGACCATGCCCTGGAGGCTGTTGGCGCCGCTGGTAGGATCGGTCAGCGACACAGCCTCGGGCCGGAGCGCGATCGAGCAGGCCTCGCCCGGCTTGGCGCCGTTGAGATGCGAGGCGCTCGCGATCGGCTGGCCGTCGATCGTGACCTTGCCGGCAGCGGCGTCGACCACCTGGCCCTTCAGCACGTTCAGCGTGCCGACGAAGGAGGCGACGAAGCGCGTGCGCGGGTAGTTGTAGATCTCGAAGGGCGTGCCGACCTGCTCCATCCGCCCCTGGCTCATCACCACGATGCGGTCGGAGATCGACAGCGCCTCCTCCTGGTCGTGGGTCACGTAGATCGCGGTGATGCCGAGCTCGCGCTGGATCTGGCGGATCTCCTGGCGCAGCGAGACGCGGATCTTGGCATCGAGCGCGGAAAGCGGCTCGTCGAGCAGCAGGACCTTGGGCTTGATCGCGAGCGCGCGGGCGAGCGCGACGCGCTGCTGCTGGCCGCCGGAGAGCTGGTAAGGGTAACGACCGCCGACTTGCGGCAACTTGATCAGCGCCAGCATCTCCTCGACCCGGGTCTTGATCTCGCCAGCCGGCCGCCCCGCGACCTTGAGGCCGAAGCCGACATTCTCGGCGATCGTCATGTTCGGGAAGAGCGCGTAGGACTGGAAGACCATGCCGACATTGCGCTGGTTCGGCTTGGCTTCCGTCACGTCCTTGCCGTCGATGCGGATGATGCCGGACGTCGGCGACTCGAATCCGGCAACCATCCGCAGGGTCGTGGTCTTGCCGCAGCCGGAGGGGCCGAGGAAGGAGACAAATTCGCCCCGCTCGATTGCGAGGTTGAAGTCCTCGACCACCGTGATCTGGCCGAAGGCCTTGCGCAGATGATCGATCTCGAGGAAGGCCATCGCCGCTCCTGACTTAAGGCGCCGGCGCCGCAGTGCGCGCGCCGCGGCCGACGAGGTTGATCAGCCCCATGCAGGCCCAGGTCACGGCGAAGGCGATGATCGCCAACGCCGAGGGTTCATAGGCCCGGTTGGCGCCGATCAGCTGCAGATAAGGCCCGAAGGCCGGGCGGTTGAGTAGCGCCGCCATCGTGAACTCGCCGATCACGATGGCGAAAGTGAGGAAGGCACCGCTCAGGACGGCGACGCGGACATTGGGCAGGATCACGCGGAAGAGGATGGTCGGCCACCCCGCGCCGAGGCTCTGCGCCGCCTCGGTCAAGGTTCGGACGTCGATGGCACGCAACCCGTTGTCGACCGCACGGTACATGTAAGGCAGGGCCAAGGTGACGTAACCGAAGGTGAGCAGCAGGTCCGTCGCCTGTTCGTGGCCGGTCATCGGCAGCCAGGACTCGCTATTGTAGAGGCGGAGATAGCCGAAGACGAGCACGATCGCCGGGATCACCAGCGGCAGCAGCGTTATGAACTCTATCACCGGACGCAGCTTGGGCAGGCGCAGATTGACCCAATAGGCGGTCGGCACCACGAGCAGAACGCCGACGATGATGGTGGCCAGCGCCAGCAGCGAGGAGTAGCCGAAGGTGGCCTGGAAGCGGGCATCGGCGAAGACAACGCGGTAGGCGTCGAAGCTGTACTCGCCCCGGCGCATGCGCAGCGAGAACTCGAATGTGGCAATCAGCGGCACGATGAAATAGAGCGTGCCGAGCGTCAGCGCGATCCAGGGGCCGATCCTGGCGCGCTTCATCGCTGCCATCTCTCGCTGCGGGCGCGCAACCAGATATAGGCGACGTTGGAGCAGCCGGTGATCACGATCATGCCGAGCGCCAGCGCATAGCCCAGGTTCTGGTCGTGCAGCACGTCGCCGCGGATCTGGGCGAAGAGCAGGATGGTGATGATGTTGAGCGAGCTGCCGGTCAAGCCATAGGCGGTAGCGATGGCGCCGAAGGCATTGGCGAAGAGCAGCAGCGTGGTGCCGAGCAGGCTCGGCCACAGCACCGGCATGGCAACATAGCGCCAATACTGCCAGGTCGTGGCGCCGAGAATGGTGGAGGCTTCGCGCCATTCGCGCTTAAGCCCGTCGATCGCCGGCGCCATGATCAGGATCATCAACGGGATCTGGAAGTAGAGATAGGTGATCACCAGGCCCCAGAAGCTGAGCAGGTTGAAGCCGTACTGATAGATGTTGAAGTCGAAATAGGTGACCAGCAGCGCGGTCACGAGGCCGGTGCGGCCCAGCGTCGCCAGGAAGGCGAAGGCGAGCGGCACGCCGGCGAAGTTCGAGGCGACGCCCGAGAAGGTCATCAAGGTCGGACGGATCCAGCGCGGCACGCCGCCGGCGATCGCGGCATAGGCGATGGAGAATCCCACGAGCCCACCGATGACGGCCGAAGCAGCACTGACCTTGATGCTGATCCAGTACGCGGCGACGATCGAGGGCTGAGACAGGTTCGCGATGTTCTTGAGCGTGAAATTGCCGTCGTTGTCCTGGAAGGCGCCGACGACAAGGAAGCCGGTGGGCAGGATCAGGAACAGCAGCGCGAAGATCAGGAACGGCGCGACGCCGAGCCACGCCCAGTCGATCCGGCCGAAGGAGACACCGGCGGAGCGGGCGGCTGTGACCTGAGTCGAAGAGGATTGAGTCATTAGAGGCGAGAGGCTCGCGCCCTCGTCCGCTCAGGGCGAGGGCGCGAACCGGACGGCGGAAGCTACTTCACATTGGCGCCGACGACGGCGTCCCACTGCTTGGTGATGGTTTCCTTGGCAGCGTTCTGCTGGTCCAGAGTCGGGAACGCGGCCTTCTCATACGCCTCGGCCGGCGGAAGCTTGGCCAGGAGGTCGGCCGGGATCTTCTTGTTCTTGGCGAGGTCGTTGAAGCGGATCGGGTGGCAATAGCCCTTGAGCCAAGCGATCTGGCCCTCGTCGGAGTACAGGTGCTCCATCCACAGCTTGGCGGCGTTCGGATGCGGCGCGAAGGCGCTGATCGCCTGCACATAGACGCCGGCGACGACGCCCGTCTTCGGCACCACGACCTCGACCTTCGGATTGCCCTTGAGGGTGTCACGGTCGGCGAGCGCGTTGTAGTCCCAGCGGATGATGATCGGCGTCGCGCCTTGGGCGAGCGAGGCCGCCTTGCCGATCACCGGCACGAAGTTGCCGGCCTTGTTCATCTCGCCGAAGAACTTGAGGCCGGCTTCGCCGGGTCGTTGTTGGCGAGCGCGAGGCCAGCGGCGTAGACGCCCTGGATGGCCTGGTTCGAGGTGCGCGGGTCGCCGGCGAGCGCCACGGCGTTCTTGTAGGCCGGCTTGAGCAGGTCCGACCAGTCGCGCGGGACCTCCTTGATGATGTCGGTGTTCACCTGGAAAGCGAGTACGCCGTAGTAGTCGCCGTACCAATAGCCTTCCGGATCCTTGGCGTCGTCGGGGATCGAGGCCCAGGTCGCGACCTTATAGGGCTGCAGCAACCCTTCCTTCTTCGCCGACGGGCCGAAGGCGAGGCCGACGTCGATCACGTCCGGAGCCTGCGGGCCTTTGTTGTTGCGATTGGCCTTGATTGCCTCGATCTCGTCGGCCGAACCCGCGTCGGGATTGAGCTCGTTTACGCGGATGCCGTACTTCGCCTTGAAGCTCGCGATCAGATCGCCATAGCCGCACCAGTCATGCGGCAACGCGATGGTCGTGAGCATCCCCTCGGCCTTTGCATCGGCAATCAGCTTGTCCATGCTCTGTGCCGACGCGGCGGTTGCCGTTACGACAAGCAGAGCCGAGACGGACAAGACCTTCAGGAACGACTTCATTCTCGTCTCCCCTTCGCTGGATGAATGACCAGTCTATGCGTCGATTTTGTATCTATGATACGAGCAAAATGACGGTTTGGTTACAACCGTTATCCGGATCCCGCCCCTTCACGATTGCCGGGGCTTGACGTCCTTGGCCGTCAAATAGGTGGCCAGACCGAGGGCGAAGAAGAAAGCAATCGCGCCAAAGGCGAGACGATACGCGCTTTCCGGCCGGACCAACGCATCAGCCGGTCCGGCCCCGACGATGAAGCCGGTCAGAATCGGCAGGAAGGCGCTACCGACAACCTGGGCGATGTTGACAGTGGTGACCCCGCGGCCGGCCAGGTGGTCGGGAAAAAGGCTGCGCCCATGCGCCACGACAATAAGGCTGTAGGAGGTGATTCCACAGAGCATCACCATGAGCACGATGGCCGGCACGAGCGCGAGCCCCGGCAGCAGCGCGAGAAGCAGGAGCGTGAGGAGCGTGCCGCTGCCGCCGGCGATGACGATCCACTTCCGTGTGTTGAAGAGCCGGTCGAGCGGCCCGTAGAAAAGGATCCCGACGAGCTGTGCCGCCGCCATGGCGAACAGCACGTTGCCGCGCGCGACCGCGTCGAGCCCGTGCACGTCGGAAAGGTAAGGGCCGGCCCAGAGGCCGAGCACCGTCACCATGCTCGCATAGGTGAAGCAGTGGACCGCGAGGATCCTGCCGAGACCGGGCGTCCGCCACACCTCGCGAATGCCGAGAAGAATCTGCCGCAGGGTTTCGGGTTCGCGCGGTGGAGGCGTGCGCCCCGGCGGATCGTCGCGGACGAGCCAGAAGAAGACGCCGGCGATGACCGCCGTCGCCAGCGCTGTGGCGACGAAGGTCCAACGCCAGCCGATCACTGCCGTCCCCAGCGCCATCGGCGTGGTAGCGAGAAAGATTCCGATCTGGCTCGCCGCGAACACCCAACTCAGGGTCAGGCTGAGCCGATCGCGCGGAAACCAGCGCGAGCAGAGAACGACCACGCTCATGAAGCTGGCGGCCGATCCCAAGCCCAGCAGCGCGCGAGACAGGACCAGCATTGTGCCCGAATCGGCAACCGCGTGCAGAAGCGCGCCGAGCACGGCAATCAAGGTCATACCGGAGACGGTGCGCCGGGCGCCGACGCGGTCGAACAGGATGCCGACCGGAATCTGCGCCACACCGAGCGAGAGGAAGAAGGCGCTGCTGGCGAGGCCCAGCACCTCGGGGCCGATCCGAAGATCCGTCATGAGTTCCGGCGCGATGACGCCGCCCGAGGTCCGGTAGAACTGGCTCGCGGCCGTGACGGCGATGAGAAGGAGGAGCAGGCGAAGCGCCGCTGGCGTCAGCATGGCGCCGCGACTCTACCCCAGAGCCGCGATCATTCGGTCACGCACTTCGTCAGATTGACTCCACGCAAATCGGCATCCCGGATGTCGGCGCCGATCAGCACCGTCGCCTGCTCGCGACCGCTACCGCCTCTCGGATCCGGAATATGGATCGAGCCGACACGAGCATGGGCGAGGCTCGCCCGGCGCAGCACAGCACCGGCGAGGATCGTGCCCATGAGATCGGCGCCGGCGAGGTCGGCCGCCGTCAGGTTGCAGCGCGACAGGGTCGCCAGCTTGAACTTGGTGCCGCGCAACCTGGCGCCAAGCAGGCGCGAGCCAGAGAGGTCGATGCCGGTCAGGTCGCGACTTGTAAGATCGTAGTAGCTGAGATCGGCGCCATGCATGACGGCGCGCGCACCGCTGGCACCGTTGGAGGCCAGCCACGCCTGATGCTGGTCGAGCGCCGCGAGAATGCTGTTAGGAAACCGGCCAGGACCGACCATCGGGATCTTCTCGTCGATGCGCCAGGCATCCCGGTCGGAGCCGCCGAACTCGGCGCCTTCCAGCTTAGCGCCGACGAAGGTCGTGCCCCTGCCCTTCGCATTGACTAGCTTGGCGCCGCGAAGATCGGAGCCGACAAAAACCGCCTCGCCGAGGCGCGCCTCGCCGAGATCGGCGCCGCGAAGATCGGTGTGCGACAGGTTGGCGCCAGTCAGGTTCGCGCCGGAAAGCTGCACGCCGGACAGATCGGCGCCGACCAGGCTGGCGCCGGTGAGATCGACGCCGGACATCACCGCCTTCGACGCCTCGGCATACTCGAGCGTAGCGCCGGTGAGATCGGTGGCGTTCACGGATTGGCTGGCGGCGCCGCCGCGCAAATCGGCGCCGGTCAGGATGCAACGATTGAGATTGGCCTTTCGTAGCAGCGTGCCGTGCAGCTGCGACTTTGAGAGGTCTGCTCCAGTGAGATCGGCCTCGGTCAGATCGGCGCCGGAGAGATCCGCGTCCATCAGATTGGCGCGAACCAGCCGTGTCCTCCTGAGATCAGCATTGCACAGCCGCGCCTTCTTGAGCGGCAGCGCCTCGAGGTCCAGACCAGAAAGATTGATGCCGGCGAGATCCGGAAGCTGACGAATAGAGCCTATCCGAAGCCCGGAAATGAGCTTCCGAATTTCCTCGTCGTCGATGCGCTGCGTCTGTCTGGTCGGCTCGACCATAGCAACCTTAGGCTATGGCCGGCGCCCGCCCGGCGCAAACTCCTTTAAGCGGCCGGGATGCCTGCCTTGGCAAGAATCGTGTGGATGTCCTCGCAGGTCGAGGCGACGTCGAAAACGCCCGCGGCACGCAACTGATCGCCGAGCTCGGGCCAGCAGTGCTGGCCGCCGACAAAGCCTAGCACCGGCATGCCGGCGGCGATGGCCGCTCCCACGCCGACGGTTGAGTCCTCGATCACCAGGCAATGCTCGGGTGCCACATCAAACTGCTTCGCCGCATGCCAGAAGAGATCTGGAGCGGGCTTGCCGCGCGCCACCATCTTGGCGCTGTAGACATGCGGGTCGAAGTGCTTGAGCAGGCCTGCGATCTCAAGATTCCAGCGCAGCCGCTCCGTCGCAGTGTTCGATGCGACGCAGAACGGAATGCCGATACGATCGAGCAGCGCGGAAATCCCCTTGACTGCCTTCAGCTCCTTCGGAATGACCTCGGCGACGCGCGCATTGACACGCTCCGCGACCTCATCGGGGAACGGCCTGCCCATCTCCTTGGCGGCGATCTCCAGCGTCTTGTCGAAGGTGATGCCGACGAACTTGCGCGCGAATGCTACAGGATCGATGGGATATCCTGCGCGGGAGAACTCCTCCGCATCGATCCTGCAGTAGAGGATCTCCGAGTCGATCAGAACGCCGTCGCAGTCGAAGATGACCAGATCGGGCCGCCGCGTGAGGCTCATCAGTTCGCGAGTACCGTCATGGCGGCGTCGACACCACCCGTCTTGTGCGGAATTCCGGCGGTCTTTAGCGCCATCTCGACGCAGGCGAGTGCCCCCAGCAGCATCGGCTCGTTGAGGTCGCCCATATGGCCGATGCGGAAGACCTTGCCCTTTAGGCTGTCGAGGCCGCCGCCGAGCGAGACGTTGTAGCGGTCGAGCGCCGCAATCCGCACCTTCTCGGCGTCGATCCCAGGTGCCATCAGGATGGCGGTAACGGAGTCGGAGTAGAGCTTCGGGTTCGAGCAGTAGAGCTGCAGACCGCCGCCCTCGCCCCAGGCCCGTACCGCGGCGCGGGTTGCCTCGCCGAGCTTGGTGTGGCGGGCGAAGCAGGCGTCGAGCCCCTCCTCGTCGAGCATCCTGATCGCCTCGGCGAGGCCATAGAAGTGATGTACCGGTGCGGTGCCGGGGAATTTCTGCGGCTGGCGGCCGAGCATCAGGCGCCAGCCGAAATATGCGCGCGGCAGAGTCGCCGATTGGGTCGCATCGAGCGCCTTCTTGCTGACGCCGGTGAAACCCATGCCGATCGGCAGCATCAGCCCCTTCTGCGACCCGCCGACGGCGACATCGACCTTCCATTCGTCCATACGGAAGTCGATAGAGGCGAGCGATGAGATCGTGTCGGAAAGGAAGAGCGCGGGATGGCCGGCGCGGTCGATCGCCTTGCGCACGTCGGCGACAGGGTGCGTCATGCCAGTGGCGGTCTCGTTGTGAACGAGAAGCACGCCGCGGATCTCGCGTGCGGTATCGGCCTTGAGCCGCTCCTCGACCTTCGCCGGTTCGACGCCGGTGCGCCAGTCGAAGTTCAGCGTCTCGACCTGAAGGCCGTAGGCCGTCGCCATCTCGCCCCAGGAAGCGGAGAAGCGTCCGGTCTCGAGCACGAGTACCTTGTCGCCCGCCGAGAACAGGTTGACCACCGCCGCTTCCCAGGCGCCATGACCGTTGGAGGCGTAAACGAACATCGTCTGCTTGGTCTTGAAGACGCGCTTCAACCCGGCGAAGCAGAAATCGGCGATCTCCGCGAACTCCTTGCCCATGAAGTCCATCGAGGCGCGGTCCATCGCGCGCAGGATGCGGTCCGGAATGTTGGTCGGACCCGGATTCTGGAAGAACTGACGGCCACGCATCACGGTCATGACGAGCTCGCTGGAGAGGGCCTGCACGGCGGGGTTGCGACTATCTGTCGAGTCCGCGCGGGAGGCAACATCCAAGCCGCGCTATTCACCTTTGCGTCGGCAACCGTGAAAATTGTCCAATCGCACGGGTTAAAAAGTCGACGGTCTCGGCGATCTGCTCGACGATTTTCCTCGCACCGAAGATCGCATCGAAGGCGCCCTTCACAGGCGAATTGCGAACAAGGCCAAGCCCTCCGGCTTCCTCGATCAGGACCTGGGTAGCGCGGATGTCCCAGGCATGCGTCCAGGGCTCGATCAGAGCATCGATCGCGCCGCGGACCGCCAGCGTGTGAGCCCAGCAATCGGCGTAGCCGCGGAGCTGGGGACAAAGACGGCGGAGCCGGCGATACCCGCCCTCGAGCTGCGCAAGCTGAACCGACCGCGCGTCCGGCACCGACACGAGCGCGTCGGCAAGCGATGCGCAGCGCGACACGCGAAGACGCCGGCTGCCGCACCAAGCGCCGAGGCCGCGGCCAGCGACGTAGGTCTCGCCTTGCATCGGCAGATGAATCGCTCCGAGAACGGCGCGGCGCGTCTCGGCCTCCTCGAGCGCGACGATCGTGCCGAAGTTCGGGATGCCGCGAAGGAAGCTGGTGGTGCCGTCGATCGGATCAATCAGCCATCGATAGGGGCTCGGACGACCGTCGCGGCCGACCTCTTCTCCCTCCACATCGAAGGCACCGAAGCGATTCGAGCTGCGCAAGATGCCGCGAATTGCCACCTCGGCGGCGAGATCGTGCTTGGTGACGAAGGAGCGGTCCGGCTTCCTCTTGGCCGTCACCGTGCCCGACCGGAACGCCGCGACAAGCTCGGCCGACGGAGACCGCGCCGCCTTCACGGCAAGCGCAAGCGCGCTCTCGATCTCTGCCTTACGCACGCGCTCAGAACCCCGTCACGTCGGCGATCTGCTCGACGACGGGCCTGGCTCCGAAGAGCGCGGCGGTGAACTTGCCACCCTTGACCGGCCGGGCGAGGTAAGCGCCGCCGGCCTCGGCCGTCATCACCTCGGTCGCGCGGATATCCCAGGCGTTGTTGTAGGGCTCCCAGAGCGCGTCGACGGCGCCGCGCATGACCATCGTATGGGCCGAGATGTCGCAGTAGCCGCGAAGCTGCGGGCACACTTTGCGTAGGCGGCGATATCCCGCTTCGAGCCGCGTCTTCTGGAACCACTGCGCATCCGGCGTCGATACCAGCGCGTCTGCGAGGGTCTTGCATTTCGAGACGCGGACGCGCCTCGACCCGCACCAGGCGCCGAGGCCGCTTCCGGCGACGTAGGTCTCCTTCTGCATCGGCAGATGGACGACGCCGAGAACGGCACGCCGCGACTCCGACTCCTCCAGCGCGATGATCGTGCCGAAGGTGGGGATGCCGCGAAGGAAGCTGGTGGTGCCGTCGATCGGATCGATCAGCCAGCGGTATTCGCTCGACCGGCCGTCCCGACCGGTCTCCTCGCCTTCAATGTCGAAGGCGCCGAAGCGCGGCGAGGCTGCCAGAACCCTGCGGATCTCGGCCTCGGCTGCGACATCGTGCTTGGTGACGAAAGAGCGATCCGGCTTGACGCGTGCCTGGATGGCGCCTGAGCTGAACGCCCGTGCCAGCGACCGGGACGGCCTTTCGGCCGCCCGGATCGCCAGCGCGAGCGCTTGCTCGATATCGGCCTTCCTCACTTGGTCGCGGTCGAGTACCAGACGCGGAAGCCGTTCTGCTTGATGTCCTTCAGCTGCTTGTTGGCCGCGAGGTTGCTCACCGACTGGGTGATGAAGGCGTGCGGGCCGTCGGCCATGTGCTTCAGCTGGATCTGCCTGTAGAGATCGGCGCGCTTCGCCGGATCGCGCTCCATCCTCGCTTGGTCAGCAAGCATGTTCAGCCCCGTGTCCTGCCAGGCGGAGATCCATGACGGATATCCGACTAGGTTTGCCTCCTTGCGATTGTCAGGATTGACGGCGAAAAGCGAGACCATCGCATCCGCGTCCGGGTAGCCTGCGGCCCAGCCGGTCAGCACCAGCTGGTAGTCGCGAGCCCGGCTGCGATTGATGGTCACCGCACCGGCGCCGGCCTCGATCTCGATCTTGATCCCGGCCTTGGCGGCCTGGCCCTGGATGTACTGGCCGAGCTCGAGCTGGGGCGAGTTCGAGGTGTGGATCAGCTTGAGGGTGAAGCCGTTGGCGTGCCCCGCCTCGGCCAGCAGCTTCTTCGCCGCCTCGACGTCGGGCTTGTAGGGCAGGCCCTCAGCCTTGGACAGCGCACCGAAGGCGCCGAGCGGAACCACCGCTTGACGCGCGGTGCCGCGGTCCTTCATCAGCGTCCTCTCCAGCTCCTCGTTGTTGATGAGGTGCTTGAAGGCCTGGCGGACCTTGACATTGTTGAGGATCGGATCCGAGGCGTTCATCGCCAGGTACCAGAAGTGATGCAGCCCGACCTGGAACCGATGCACATCGGCGTGCTTCAGCGCACCTTCGAGGTCCTGGGAGTTGAGGATGCGGGCGATGTCGGCATCGCCCTTCTCCAGCATCAGCCGCTGCGCGCCCGATTCCGGCACGTGGCGGATGATGACGCGCCGAAGCTTCGGCTCGCCGCGCCAGTATCCGTCGTTGCGCTCGAGGATCATCGTGTCGTTGGCGGCCCAGCTGCGCATCTTGTAGGCGCCGACGCAGGCGGTGTTGGTCTTGAGCCAGCCATTGGCGTGGTCGTCGCCCTTGATGTTCTTCTTCGCCTCGACCGAGTCGAGGACCATGGCCATGCCGCCGGTGAACAGTGCGGAGATGGCGAGGTCCGTCGGATAGGGTTTGGGCAGGCGCACGACCAGCGTGCGGTCGTCGGTCGCCTCGACCATCTTGTCGAAGCCGTCCTGGGTGTAGCCCCACTGACGGAGCGTGCCGGCGGGAGCGAAGTTGATCGCCATCACGCGGCGCAGCGACCACTCGGCGTCCTTGGCGGTCACCGGGTTGCCGGAGGGATGCTTGACGCCGGCGCGGATCTTGAAGGTGATCGAAGTGCCGTCGGCCGAAGCCTGCCAGCTCTCGGCGATGCCGGGGACCAGCTTCGCCGGATCGGTGTAGTCCTGGAAGACCAGCGGATCGCAGATGTTGTTCAGGAACTCGAAGGCATTGAACTCGGCGACCTGGCCCGGGTCCATGCCGATGACCGGGTCAAGCGCCCAGGCCATCACCAGCGTGTCGGACGGCGTGCGCGCATGGGCCGCGAGCGGCGCGGCGATCAGTGCGGCGGCAGCGAGCCGAGCGGCTGTACGAACGAGCATGATCTCTCCTCGTTTCTGATTGGAAAGGAGAGAAAAGCACAGCCGCCCGGCTCACGCCAGATGCTGATCCGTCAGCGTGCCGACAGTGCCTCCTTGCTGCTCGCGCGCTGACGCTTGGCCTTCCGCTCGGAGAGCCA
>VGEH01000060.1 GCA_016869375.1 Alphaproteobacteria bacterium
GAACACGAAGATCCTCGGATAGCGGAACTCCCATGCCCGCTGGCCTCCTCCTCCAGCAAGCATCTTGAATCACATCGCGACAGGCTTGGGAATCCCCGTCGATTCAGACAGATCGGAAAATGCTCTAGCGTCGTGTGACCACGGGCGCGGCGAGGACATAGCCGGCGCCGTGCACGGTCTTGATCAGCGAAGGCTCGCGCGGGTTCTCTTCGATCTTGCGGCGAAGCTTTCCGATCATGACGTCGATGCTGCGGTCGAAAGGCCCTGCCGAGCGGTGCCGCGTCATGTCGAGAAGCTGGTCGCGCGACAGGACGCGCTGCGCATGCAGGGCCAGCACCCTCAGCAGCTCGAACTCCGCGGCGGAGAGGGTGATGTCGGCGCCGCCATTGCGGACGAGGCGTCTCCGCCCGCAGTCCAGGGTCCAGTCGGCGAAGGCCAGGATCGTGTCGTTGGCGGTGGCCGGCGCCGCCGCTCCGCCGCCCGAGGTTCTCCTGAGCACGCTCCGGATCCGCGCCAGCAGCTCGCGCAGATGGACCGGCTTGCCGAGGTAATCGTCTGCGCCGATCTCGAGGCCGACCACCCGGTCGACCGGGTCGCCGCGGCCGGTCAGGATGACGATTCCGGCCTGGGAGGTCGAGCGGACGTGGCGGGTGAGGTCGAGCCCGCTTTCGTCGGGCAGGCCGAGGTCGACGACCACCAGGTCGAAGCCGCCGCGGGCCAGCCGCCGGCGCGCGGAGGCCCCGTCCGCGGCCCGGACCACCTCCATCCCTTCCTCGGACAGATACTCGTTGATGGTTCCGGCGAGATCCGGATCATCCTCTACCAGATAGATTTTTGGGCGTTTGGCGTCTAGACCGGTCATGGGCGCTGATCTGGGTTCGCTGGACGGGAGGATACCCGAAGTTACAAATTTTTACACGTCGGACATTCCGGCTTTACGCCGCCGCTCCATGTTCCGGCCATGGGCGTTTCGACCGCGATTTCCGCTCCCGAGCCGCTGGGCTTCTCGGCTGCCAATATGCTGGACGGCATCGAGGCGCCGGCGGCGCTGCTGGGGGCGGACCTCAAGGTGATCGTGATCAACGAGGCCGCCCGCCTGCATGCCAGCGACCGGAGCGCTCCCGGGCTCCGCTTCCTGCCGGGGCGGAGCTGGCGCGAACTCTGCCAGGAAGCCGAGGCGGTCGGTGTCGGCGTCAAGCTCGAGGCCCTGCCTGTCGGGATCGGCGAGGTCAGGGTCTCGCTCGACTACACGGCGCGGCGGCGCAGCCGCTTCAAGGCCTACCGGCTCTCGGCCAAAGCAATGGCCGGCGGTCTCGGCCAGGTCCTCATGGTGCAGACCGACCTCACGCGGCTCGCCGTGACCGAGCAGCGCCTCATCGAGGCCGAGCAGCACCTGGCGGACCTCGCCGAGCTTTCCTCCGACTGGCTGTGGTCCACCGATGGCGAGCTTCGCTTCGTCGAGCTGGCTTCGCCGCACGGTCCCCTCTGGCGCCGCGTCCAGCCGCGTCTCATCGGCCAGAGCCTCGACGACCTGCTGGGCAAGGTCGCTTCGGAGATCTCTCGCCGCCGTCCGTTCCGTGACGTCGTCGCCGAGGTCAAGATCAAAGGGAAGCTCCACCGCATCCGCTTCAGCGGCAAGCCGCAATTCGATACCGACGGCGATTTCGAGGGCTATGTCGGCCTCGCCTCCGACTTCACCGCGGCTCACGACGCCGAGGTTGCGCGCGATGCCGCCGAACGCCGTCTGCGCGACATCGCCGAGCTTTCCTCGGACTGGTTCTGGGAGACAGACGGCGAGCATCGCTTCACCTACGTGTCGGAAGCGCAGCACGGGGTCGCACGCGTCGGCCTCGACCAGGCCATCGGTCGCCGCCGTATCGAGATGATCGACGAGGCCATGACGGATCCGGCGGCCCGGGCGCGTCATCTGGACGACCTCACGCATCATCGGCCCTTCCGAGACTTCATCTACGGTTCGAGCTCGCTCGGCAAGTTTCACTACGTCAAGGTCAGTGGCAAGCCGCGCTTCGACGAGGGCGGCCGGTTCCTCGGACATGTCGGCACGACGACCGATGTCACCCAGGTCGTCGAATCCGAGAAGCGCCGCGAGGCGGCGGAGCGGCGGCTCAAGGACGCGGTCGAGCACATGCCGGGCGGCATCGCGATCTGGGACGAGCAGTACCGTCTGGTTGTCTGCAACGACGAGTACTGGAGTCCGCCCTCGGATGGGATCGGCCGTACCTATGAGGAGCTGGCCCGGCAATTCAGAACTATCGGACCGGGGAGGATCGAGAGCGCCGATCGCGAAGCCAGGATCCAGGAGCGGATCCGGCGGCACCGCAACCCGCCGACCTCGGATGAGGTCGTCTTCGGCAACGGCGAGGTCCATCAGGTCAACGAGCGCCGGCTAGGCGACGGCAGCATGGTCACGGTGACCATGGACATCTCCCGGCTCAAGCGTCGCGAGAAGGAGCTTTCGGACCAGCGTTCCCTGCTGCAGACGACGCTCGACCACATCAGCGACGGCATCATGGCGCTCGACGAGAAATGGCAGATCGTCGCCGTCAACGACACCTTCGGCGAGCTGCTCGGTCTCCCGGGCGATCTCGCGCGGGTCGGCGCGTCGTTTGCCGCCGTCGTTGAATGGCTGGCGCGGCGTGGCGACTACGGAACGGAGCAAGCGGAGACGGTCGCCGTCGATCTGGTCGAGAAGATGTCCCGCGCGCCCCGCTGGTATGACGAGCGTGAGATGCCCGATGGCCGCCATATCTCCTGGCGCATGGGCGAGATCCAGGGCGGGGGACGACTGATCGCCGTCGCCGATGTCAGCGAGCAGCGACAGGCGGAGCGTCGCCGTGAGGAGCTGCGCACGACCATGGCGCAGGCCCAGCAGCTGGAGTCGCTCTCGCGCCTCGCCGGCGGGCTCGGCCACGACCTCAACAACATGCTTCTGCCGGTCATGACCTTGACCGAGCTTGCGATGGACGAGTTACCGGAGGGGAGTCCGGCGCGCGGTGACCTAGAAAGGGTCATCAGCGCAGCGGAACATGCCCGCGGTCTCGTCCAGCAGCTGATGACCTTCACGCGCTCGGCCGGGAAGAACGGCCGCTTCGCCTCCCTCGACCTCGTGCTCGCCGAAGCATCCGACCTGCTGCGCGCGACCGTCGGGCCGAACCTCTTCGTCCGTCTCGAGCTCGGCGCGCCCGGTGCCGGCGTTCCGATCAACGCGACCGAGATCCAGCAGATCGTCATGAACCTCGGTACCAACGCCGCGCAGGCGCTGGGCGAACGTCGCGGCACGCTGACGATCGAGACCGCGCTGGTCGAGCCGAACGACAATCGGTTGAGCGGCAACCCGCGCCTCGACCCGGCGCGCCGCCATGTGCGGCTGACGGTGACCGATGACGGTCCGGGCATTCCGGCCGAGCTGCTGCCGCGGATCTTCGAGCCGTTCTTCACCACCAAGGCGGTCGGCAAAGGGACAGGGCTTGGTCTTGCCGTCGTGCACGGGCTCGTCAGCCAGTGCGGCGGCGTCATCGAAGCCACCGGCGATGCCGGCGCGCGCTTCGATATTCTGTTTCCCGTCGCCGACCAGGCTGTGAACCAGAAGGGGAACCACAATGGCACGCATTCTGCTGATCGATGACGACTCGACGGTGCGCTACGCGCTGAAGCAGGTGCTCGAGCGCGCCGGCCATCAGGTCGAGGAAGCGACCGACGGACAGATCGGCCTCCAGATGTACGCCTCGGGCCGCCAGGATGTCGTCGTCACCGACATCATCATGCCGAACAAGGAGGGCATCGAGACGATCATCGAGCTCCGCCGCATGGCGCCGGATCTGCGCATCATCGCCATGTCCGGCGGTGGCCGCACCGGCAACCGCGACTTCCTGGCGATGGCCGAGAAGCTCGGCGCCGCCAGGATCATCGCCAAGCCGTTCCGGCCGCGCGAGCTGGTCGAGGCGGTCGATACCGTCCTGAAGGCCGCCTGAGGCTCAGATCTCGAACTTGATCCCCTGCGCCAGCGGCAGCTCGCGGGAATAGTTGATCGTGTTGGTTGCCCGCCGCATGTAGCCTTTCCAGGCGTCCGAACCCGACTCGCGGCCGCCACCCGTCTCCTTCTCGCCGCCGAAGGCGCCGCCGATCTCGGCTCCCGACGGGCCGATATTGACGTTGGCGATGCCGCAATCGCTGCCCAGCGCCGAGACGAACTTCTCTGCTTCGCGCACATCGGTCGTGAACGCGCTCGAGGCAAGCCCCTGCGGCACGTCGTTGTTGAGGCCGATGGCCTCATCGAACTCCCGGTACTTCAGCGTGTAGAGGATCGGCGCGAAGGTCTCCTGGCGCACCGTGTCCGTCTGCTTCGTCATCGCCGCGATCGCCGGGCGGACGTAGTAGCCGCCGGGGAACTGGTTCTCGAGCTGGCGCTCGCCGCCCGAGACCTTGCCGCCTTCGGCCTTCGCCTTGGCGAGCGCTGCCTGCATGCCGTCGAACGCCGGTTTGTCGATCAGTGGCCCGACGAGCGTACCCTGTTCGCGAGGATCGCCGATGCGGACCGAGGCATAGGCGGCGCGCAGACGCTCGACCAGCCCGTCATGCAGCGACTCGTGTACGATCAGGCGGCGCAGCGTGGTGCAGCGCTGGCCTGCGGTGCCGACCGCCGAGAACAGGATCGCGCGCACAGCGAGCTCCTGGTCGGCGGAGGGCGCGATGATCATCGCGTTGTTACCGCCGAGCTCGAGGATCGAGCGTCCGAGGCGCCGCGCCACCATCTCGGCGACGATCTTGCCCATGCGCGTCGAGCCGGTGGCGCTGACGACCGGGACCTTGTGGCTCTCGACCATCGCCTTGCCGACATCGGCGCCGCCGAGCAGCAGCGTCAGGAGGCCATCCGGCACACCGCCGAAGCGCTTGGCCGCACGCTCGAACAGCCGCGCGCAGGCAAGCGCGGTCAGCGAGGTTTTCTCGGAAGGCTTCCACACGACGGAGTCGCCGCAGACCAGCGCCAGCGCCGTATTCCACGACCACACCGCGACCGGGAAGTTGAAGGCCGAGATCACGCCGCAGACGCCGAGCGGATGCCAGGTCTCCATCATGCGATGGCCGGGGCGCTCGGAGGCGATGGTAAGGCCGTAGAGCTGGCGCGACAGGCCGACCGCGAAGTCGCAGATGTCGATCATCTCCTGGACCTCGCCCAGGCCCTCCTGGACGATCTTGCCGGCCTCGAGCGTGACCAGCATGCCGAGATCGTCCTTGGTCGCGCGCAGCTCCTCGCCGAAGAGGCGGACAAGCTCGCCGCGCTTGGGCGCCGGGACCTGGCGCCAGGCGAGGAAGGCGGCATGCGCCTTCTCGATCGCCGCCTGCGTCGCCTGCGGCGTGGTCGAGGCGAGGCGGCCGATCTCGCTGCCGTCGATCGGCGAGCGGCACGAGAGATCGCCTTTGGCGAGATCACCGGCCGAAATGCCGAGGCGCGAGAGGAGGGCGGAGGCGTCCATTTGGGTCTCCCTGGTCGAGGGAGGCTGGCTTAGCGAGCCGTGCCCGGCGGCGCAAGCGTTCAGGCGACAAGCGCCGGGGCGTTCCCCTTCAGCAGCAGCGGCTGGCCGTCATAAACGCGGCCGAAACGGTTGGCGAGCACATCGGCGAGCGATGCCTGTTCCTGGCGGACGAAGCCGCGCTTCGGCAGCTTTCCGGCCATGAGCAGGTCGACCATCGTGCAGAGCCCGGCAGCCGTGGTGATCTGGATAGCGCTGCGCGTCACCCCGGCGATCTCGCCGGCATAGATCTTCCGCGCATCGCTTTCCTGGGTCAGCCGGCCGTCGCGCATGCCGGTCGCCGAGACGAAGACCAGCACGACATCCTGCAGGGTCATCGGGATCGCGGTCTCCAGCACGTCCTTCAGCACCTCGCGGCGGCGGCCGAGGCCGAGATCCTTGACCAGCAGCTTGATCACGTCGCGATGGCCGGGATAGCGGACGGTCTTGTAGTTGAGCGTCTCGACCCGTCCGGTGAAGGTCTCGCACAGCGAGCCGAGCCCGCCGGAGGTGTTGAAGGCTTCGTAGTCGAGCCCGTCGAGCGAGAGATGCTCGAGTTCCTCCAGCGCCGGCACCTCGGCCAGGCGTCCATTGACGATCGCCTCGCACGGGTTGAGGTACTCGTTGATCAGTCCCTCAGTGCTCCAGGTCAGGTTGTAGCCGAGCGCATTGGTCGGATAGAGCGGCAGCGCCCCGACGCGCATGGTGAGGTCGCGCAGTTTCTCGAATCGCCCCGCGAGCGCGTTGGCGGCGATCGAGACGAAACCGGGCGCAAGCCCGCATTGCGGCACGAAGGCGCTGCCGGCGCCCTCGGCCAGGCGCTGGACCTCGCGTGTGCTCTCGACGTCCTCGGTCAGGTCGAAGTAGTGCGCGCCGACGATCTTGGCGGCGCCGGCGATCTGCGGGGTCAGGTGGTAGGGGCCGGCGCTGATGACAATGTCGAAGCCGCGCAGGGTCGTCGCCAGGAGCGAAGAATCCTCGACGACCAGCGGCCGTACCTCGAGGCCGGGGCAGGCAACGCGGGCGAGGCTCGCGGTGTCGCGGTCGAACAGGGTGACGGCATAGTCGCCGCTGCCGAGCAGCAGCTCGGCGATGGCGGTTCCGATCTTCCCGGCGCCGATGAGGGCAACCTTGGCCATGGGGGGACTCCTGGCTTCCCTTCAGGAACACCGATCCATCCGATTAGGTGCAGTCTATAGGAAGAATCAGTTCTGTTAGCCGTTGGGGCGATGTCTGCGCCACATCTCCTGCAGCCGGTCGAGCGGCATTGCGTGCATGACGCGGCCCTCGCGGCCATGCGTGGTCTTGGCCATGCAGATGGCGTTGGCGATGGCTTCCTCGGTCGCCTCGGCCGTGGCATTGAACAGCGGGTTGATCTCGGGGTTCGGCAGCATGCGGCAGGGCATCGGCGGCTTCGGCGCCGGTTTCGCCAGGAAGTCGACGCCGGCGCTCGGCATCTTGTTGCCGGTGGAGAAGGCGAGAAAGAGGTCGCCGGAGCCGTTGCGGCCATAGCCGCCGATGCGGCCGAGGCCGATGGTGGCGCGCTGCGCCAGGCGCTTGCATTGGTGCGGCAGCAGCGGCGCGTCGGTGGCGACGATGATCAGGATCGAGCCCGCATTGTTCACCGCATCGCGGCGGCCGGAGGGCACGATGTCGACGCCGATCTCGCGTCCGACCGGAACGCCGTCGATCGACAGCTCCTCGCGCACGCCGTAATTGGCCTGGACCAGAACGCCGACCGTATAGCGCTCGCCGGCGATGTCGACGAGGCGGGAGGAGGTGCCGATGCCGCCCTTGAACTCGTGGCAGTTCATGCCGGTGCCGCCGCCGACGCAGCCTTCCTCGACGATGCCGGCCGTCGCCGCATCCAGCGCCTTCTCGACCTCGGCCTTCTGCACGGCATTGGCATAGGCGTCGGAAAGGAAGCCGTCATAGGTCTCGCCGACCAGGCCCAGGTGCCAATGTGCCGGGTGGCCTCGCTCCTCGGCGATGTTGATCAGCGCGTCGCGCACGGCGCCGACCGAATGGGTGCCGGTCGTCATGATCGGCGAGGTCAGGCAGCCCGACTCCTCGAGCCAGATCCAGCCGGTGAATTCGCCGCAGCCGTTGAAGGAATAGATGCCGGCGAAGACCTCGCTGCCCCAGGGATCGTCCGACGGCCAGATCGCGGTGACGCCGGTGCGCGAGAGCCGTGGCGTATCGCGCCAGACCGTGCAATGGCCGACGCGCACGCCGGCGACATCGGTGATCGCGTTCAGCCTGCCGGTCGGCAGCCGGCCGACGGTGATGCCGAGGTCGCGAAGACGGCGGCGTTGTTCCGGGGAAGCAGCGGACATGATTGACTCCGGTCGAGAGCGATAGACCTGATCATGGCCGAGACAGCCTCGGGCGAGAAGCGAACATGACGAGCGCCGAACTACCGATCACGGGCTATTTCGACAGGATGTCGGCGCGGCCGGGCGAGAAGCTGACGGTCCATGTCAGCGTCGCCAAGGGTGGCACCTTCCGCGCCCGGCTCAAGCGCGCGATCTCGGTAGATGCCAATCCGAAAGGGCCGGGGCGGCGCTTCGAGGATCTGTCGCGCCTGTTCGACGAGTCCTTCGACGGTCGCCGCCAGGCGATCCAGATCGGCTCCTACGCCAAGGTCGATCCGGCGCCGGAGCGCGACGCGGGTATCGCCAGGACCTGGACGGCGCTGGTTTGGACCACGCTTCCCGAGCGCGATCAGGTCGTTCTTTCGGACGAAGACGCGGATGGCCGTGCCGTTCTCGCGATCGGCAGGGAGGGGGCAGAACTCGCCGTGGCGGGCACTCGGCTTGCGACGGGCACTGAGCTCAAGCCGCGCCGCTGGTATCGCCTCTGGGCAAGCGCATCGCCGGACGGCCGGCTCCGCGTCGGCCAGGTTGCGCTCGACGGCAAGGACGACGCGGCCGCCGAGGCGCGCGCGCCGGCGAGGCTGCCGACCGACGGCGTGATCATGGTCGGCGCCGAGGATGCAACGGCACCGCGACGCCACTTCTCCGGCAAGATCGAGGCGCCGGCGATCCTCTCGACGGAGATCGCCTCATGGGCGGATCCGCGCGTGCTCCCTCTCGACGATCGCATCGCCGTCTGGGACTTCGTGCGCGGCATCGGCACCGACATGATCAGGGATACCGGCCCGCGGGCCTGCCATGGCGTCACCGTCAACATGCCGATGCGCGGCATGGTCGGCGCCTTCTGGACGGGCGAGGAGACGAGCTGGCGCCACGCGCCCGAGGACTATGCCGCGATCCATTTCCACCCGGGCGATCTCGAGGATTGCCGCTGGCAGCCGGATTTCACCTTCACCGTTCCGCAGGACCTCAAGAGCGGCAGCTACCTGCTGCATCTCTCCTGCGAGGGCGGCGAGGACTGGCTGCCCTTCTTCGTGCGCCCGCGCGAAGGGGGCAAGCGGGCGAGGATCGTCTTCCTCGCCTCGACCTTCACCTATCAGGCCTACGCCAATTTCGCGCGGCTCGTCGACGAGGCCGACTACCGCGCGCGCGTGGCGGCGTTTCAGGCCTATCCCTATCTGCCCGGCGACTACCCGATCTATGGGCGCTCGACCTACAACACGCATGAGGACGGCGCGGGCGTGTCGATCTCCTCGCGCCGGCGGCCGATCCTCACCATGCGGCCGGGCTATATCGCGGCCAACGACCCGATCGGCTCGGGCGTCCGCCACTACATCGCCGATCATCATCTCCTCGCCTGGCTCGAGGAGAAGGAGATCGATTTCGACATCGTCACGGACGAGGATCTCGACGACGAGGGCGTCGCGGTGCTCGCGCCCTATCGCGCGGTGCTGACCGGATCGCATCCGGAGTACCACACCGGCCGCATGCTCGACGCGCTGACTGCTTATCGCGATCAGGGCGGGCGCATCGCCTATCTCGGCGGCAACGGCTTCTACTGGAAGATCGCGCGCGATCCGGCGCGCCCGCATCTGATCGAGGTAAGGCGCGCCGAGGGCGGCGTGCGCCTGTGGCAATGCGAGCCGGGCGAGTATCACCACATGCTCGACGGCCAGCTCGGCGGGCTGTGGCGCCGGAACCGCCGGCCGCCGCAGCTTCTGGTCGGCATCGGCTTCGCGGTTCAGGGCGCCTATGAGGCCACTTATTACCGCCGCATGCCAGGCTCCTACGATCCGCGCACGTCCTGGATCTTTGCCGGCATCAACGAGGAGATCATCGGCGACTACGGTCTCTGCGGCGGTTGCGCGGCCGGCTTCGAGCTCGACCGCACCGACGCGACGCTGGGCACGCCGGAGAATGCGGTGATCCTGGCGCGCTCGGAGAACCACCCCGCCTCCTTCGGACTGGTACCCGAGGATCTGCTGGCGCCGGGTCGCACGATCATGCATGGGCCGCCGGACGATCTCGCGCGCGCCGACATGATCTATTTCGACAGGCCGGAGGGTGGGGCGGTGTTCTCGGTCGGCTCGATCACCTTTCTCGGCGCGTTGTGGCGGAACGGTTTCGAAGGCCCGGTCTCGCAGCTCCTCTATAATGTCGTGAAGCGTTTCGAATCCTGAGGAGCAGGGCGATGTCGGTTGAAAGGCTGATCGAGCGTATCGAAGCCGAGTGGATGGCGAGGAAGACGCTCGAGATGGTCGAGATCAAGAGCGTCACCATGGACGAGGCGGAGATCTGCCGGTATTACACCGATGCGCTTCGTTCCTTAGGCCTCGCTGTCGATGTCCGCGAGGTGACGCCCGGCCGCAACAACCTCTATGCCCGCATTCCCGGCACCGGTGGCGGCCCGACGCTCGCGCTGAACGGCCATGTCGACACCGTGCCGATCCACGGTGCCTGGCCGCCGAGGCGCGAAGGCGACCTGATCTACGGGCGCGGCGCCACCGACATGAAAGGGCCGATGGCGGCCGTGCTCGGCGCGGCCAAGGCGCTGGTCGAGTCCAAGGTGAAGCTGAAGGGCGACCTCGTGATCTCCGCTGTCGTCGGGCACGAGGAAGCCATCGCCGCCAAGGACGGGCCGAAGGCCTATATCGAGGATCTCAACGCGGGCCGCACCAAGGCCGACCGCATCCTCATCGTCGAGGGCGAGGAGGACATCTGGCTGATGAGCATGGGCTCGGCCAATTTCGTCATCACGCTGACTTCGGACCGCGGCGGCACGCATACCAACAACACGCCCTTCGGCGAGAACCCGATCCGCTTCATGGGCGAGCTCATCGGCGCGGTGAACCGCCGCCAGCAGGAGATGGATGCCGGTGATCGCCATCCGCTGGCGGGGCCGGAGCGCATCGATCTCGGCGTGGCCGCGGCCGGCGACCTCTACAATCGCACGCCGACGCATTGCACGCTGATCGGCACGCGCCGCTGGATGCCAGGCAAGACGGTCGAGGACATCAGGCGCGAGCTCGACGCGCTGGCGCGACCCTTCGCCGAGGCCGGCAAGCTGGGCTTCGACCTCAAGATCGAGCAGGAGCGCGAGCCCTTCGAGACGCCGGTCGATGACATCGCGGTCAAGGCGGTGATTGCCGCGGCCGAGAGCGTCACCGGGGCGAAGCCGAAGGTGGTCGGCCGCCGCATCGTCGGCGACGCCAACCTCTACGTCCACGGCACCGGCATTCCGACCTTCTATTACGGTGCCTCGAACCACACCGCACATGCGGATGTCGAATGGGTCTCGGTCGAGCGCATCAAGCGCTCCGCCCAGGTCTACCTCGCCGCTGCCGCTTCGTACTGCGGCGTGGCGGAGTAGGCGCGATGGCCGACCTCCTGATCGCCGGCGGCGTCGTCGTCACCATGGACCCGTCGCGTCGGGTGATCGAGGACGGCGCTGTCGCTGTCACCGGCGACCGGATCGCCGCGGTCGGCGCGAGCGCGGATCTGAAGAAGCAGTTTCCGAACCACGAGGTCATCGACGCGTCCCGCAAGGCGGTGCTTCCGGGGTTGATCGACTGCCATGCCCATGCCGGGCATGGGCTCGTGAAGACCCTCGGTGCCGGCGACGGCGATGTCTGGAACGAGGCGGTCGGGCGCATCTATTCGGTGGGGGCGACGCCGGAGTTCTGGCATGCCGAGGCTAGGCTCGCGGCGCTGGAACGGCTGAAATTCGGCACCACGACCGGCGTCTCCTATCTCGGCGGCGGTGACGACGTCATGCGCGTCGATGCGCCGGAGTCGGGCGAGCGTCATTGCGACGGCGTCGCCGAGATCGGCATCCGCGCCGTGGTCGCGATCGGCTCCTGCCGGCCGCCCTTCCCGAAGACCTTCGCGACCCTGGAGCAAGGCCAGTGGCACGAGCAGCCGATCTCCTTCGACCGCCAGATCGAGACCTGCGAGACGCTGATCAAGCGCCGGCATGGATCGGCCGATGGCCGCGTGCGCATCGCGCTGACCTTCCCGGTGCATCATCACGAGCTGCCGGCGGAACGGCAGGCCGAGCTCGATCTGGTGAAGGAGCAGGGAGCCGCGTTCCGTGCGCTTTCGCGCAAGCACAGGGTCGGCTTCACCCAGGACGGCCACCGCGCCGGCTCGATCGCGCGCGCCGAGGGGCTTGGCCTTCTGGGCCCTGACGCCTTCCTCTCGCACTCGATCGACCTCACGGCGGAAGACATCGCCGCGGCGAAGCGCACCGATACGCGCATCGTCCACAACCCGTCGGCGATCATGTCGGTGCGCGGGCGCTGCCCGGTGCCGGAGCTGATTGAGGCGGGCGTCACCGTGGCGCTCGGCTCGGACGGCACCGCGCCCGATCGCAGCGCCGACATGTTCCGGCACATGTTCCAGTGCATGCATTATCACCGCCGCCATTTCCGCGACGCTCGCGTGCTGCCGCAGGGCAAGGTGCTGGAGATGGTGACCATCGACGCGGCCCGCGCGCTCGGCATGGAGAAAGAGATCGGCTCGCTCGAGGCCGGCAAGAAGGCTGACCTCATCCTGGTCGACCTCTACAAGCCGCATCTGATGCCGCTCAACATGCCGGTCTACCGCATCGTCTCCTTCGCCAGCGGTGCCGATGTCGACACCGTCATCGTCGACGGCCGCGTGCTGATGTGCGGCGGCGAGGTCACCACCGTCGACGAGCGCGAGGTGATGGACCTAGCCCAGCGCGAGACCGAGCGCATGCTGGAGCGAATCGACGGCTTCGGCTTGCTAAGCCCGCCGGAGAGATTCTGGGGACACGCCCGCTTCTAGGCCGGCGCTCGCGTGTGCCACGCCGTCGCCTGCTGGTAGGCGTGGCCGGCGGAGAGCAGGGTCGCCTCGTCGAAGGGGCGGCCGACGAGCTGCATGCCGACGGGTAGGCCCGCCGCGGTGAAGCCGGCCGGCACGGTGAGGCCGGGCAATCCCAGATAGTTGAAGACGCGGGTGAAGCGCGGGAAGTTGGTGAGCTTCGCCACCAGGTCCGGGCCGCCGGTGATCTCGCTTTCGGCGACCGTCGGCGCCGGGAACATGCCTGACGGCACCATGAGGATGTCGCAGCGGCTGAACACCGTCTCGGTGAACTCGGCGAGCAGCGGGCCTCGGGCGCGGAGCGCATCCAGATAGAAGGTCGCGGGTACGGTCAGCCCGGCTTCGAGGCGGGCGCGGACCTGGGCGCTGTAGTCGGCGGGCCGCGTGCGCAGCCATTCGCGGTGGATCGTCGCTGACTCTGGTCCCATCACCATCGGGAAATAGGCACCGACCTTTTCCATGTCGGGGATCGGCACCTCGACGAGCACCGCGCCGAGGCGGGCGAATACCTCGCGCGCATCGGCGAGCAGGCGGAGCGTCTCGGCATCGGCCTCGGTGAAGAAGCTGGTGGGCACACCGATCCTAAGGTTGCTGACGCCACGCGAGAGGCCGGCGACATAGTCCGGTACCGGCTCGTCCGCGGCGGTCGGGTCGAGCGGATCGGCTCCGGCGATCACCGACATCATCAGCGCATTGTCCTCGACCGTGCGGGTCAGCGGGCCGACGCAGTCGAGCGACCATGACAGCGGCATCGCGTTGGCCCGGCTGACGCGGCCCCAGGTCGGCTTCAGGCCGACGACGCCGCAGAAATGCGCCGGCAGGCGGATCGAACCGCCGGTGTCGGAGCCCAGCGTGCCGTAGAACATCCGCGCGGCGATGCCGGTCGCCGAGCCGGAGGAGGAGCCGCCGGTGATGTGATCGGGGTTCCATGCGTTTCGCGCATGGCCGTGATGCCAGTTGTGTCCAGTGGGACCGAGCGCGAACTCCGCCATGTTGAGCGTGCCGAGATCGAGCGCGCCGGCAGCGTCCAGGCGCGAGAGTACGGTCGCGGTGGCCGCCGCCACCCACTCGTTGCGGATCTTCGAGCCGCAGGTCGCGATGCGGCCCTCGCGGTAATACATGTCCTTGTGCGCCAAGGGCACGCCGTGCAGCGGGCCGTGCCAGCGGCCGCGCTTGGCCTCGGCGTCGGCGAGATCGGCCGTCCGCCGCGCATGCTCCTCGTCGAGGGCGATGAAGGCGTTGAGCCGGCCGTCGAGACGTTCGATACGCGCCAGGCAGGCCTCGACCGCTTCGCGTGCCGTCGCGGTGCCCAATCGGATCCGCTTCGCGATCTCGGACGCGGAGAGAAGCGCGAGGTCGCTCATCGCTTGCACCGCTGCTGATACGCCGCGAACTGCCCGGGCTCGGCCTCGAAAGGAAGCACGCGCGATTGCTTGTCGGCGGTAGCGAGCGGCGCCGCCGTCGCCGAGGCGGCATTGCGCGCGGCTTCGTCATCGAAGGCGACGCCGGCCTTGGCAGCGAAGAGACGAGCGTCCTCGGCGGGGCGATCGGTCATCTATTTTCTCCTGGTCAGCTGACGCCAACATGACCGGGAGCGTCGGGCAAGCGCCGACCGTGCTAGTCCGAAACGACGTCCTTCGATCCCTCGGCGCCGATATAGACGGCAAGGATGCGGACCTGGCCGGTGCCGGTGTTGAGCCCGAAATGAGAGACGTTCATCGCCTCCATGAAGCTCTCGCCCTGCTTGTAGACGCGCTTGCCGTGGCTGCCGTAGTCGACCGTGAGCTCGCCTTCCAGCATGTAGGCGAAGAGCGGCACGCCGTGGCGGTGCATGATCGTGCGCTCGCCCGGCGCCATGACCACGATCGCCGAGGTGATCACCGCCTTGCCCGTGGTCGGATAGACGATGTCCTCGCCGACGATCGTCTTCGAGGTCGAGTGCGTTCCGGTCAGGGGATAGCCCTGGGCCACGGCGGCGCTAGGCGCGGCAACGGCGACCATAAGAACGAGAGCGGTGAACAGGCGCGTCATCGATGCCTCGGAAATGAGCAGGGGGCTGGAGAATGCCTGAGCGCCGCCCGGTTTTCGATCCCGTCGACAGGGAAGGGGAGATTGCGCGAGTATGTCGGCCTCTCCGAACCCAACTTCCAAGCGACCAATGCCCCACCTGTTCGAGCCGCTCGCGCTCAATTCCGTCACCTTGCCCAACCGTATCGTCATCGCGCCGATGTGCCAGTACAGTGCCGTCGAGGGCCTGGCCACCGACTGGCACATGGTTCATCTCGGCCGCTACGCCGCGGCCGGCGTCGGCCTGATCATCGCCGAGGCGACGCATGTCAGCGCCGTCGGGCGCATCACGCCGGGCTGCCTAGGCCTCTACACCGATGCGCATGAGCAGGCACTCGCCCGCATCGTCCGCTTCATGAAGGAGACCGGGCCGGCGCTGACCGGCATCCAGCTCGCCCATGCCGGCCGCAAGGCCTCGATGTCGGAGCCGTGGAAAGGCGTGAAGCCGGCCGACAAGGCGAAAGGCTGGGTCTCGGTCGGCCCCAGCGCGGTTGCCTTCGACGAAGGTTGGCAGATCCCGAAGGCGCTCGATGAGGCCGGCATGGACCGGATCGTCGAAGAGTTCAGGACCGCGGCGCTGCGCTCGGCGCGCGCCGGCTTCGATGTCTGCGAGGTGCACTCGGCGCATGGCTATCTGATGCACGAGTTCCTCTCGCCGATCTCGAACAAGCGCAACGACGATTATGGCGGCAGCCGCGAGAACCGCATGCGCTTCCCGCTCCGCATCGTGGACGCTGTACGGGAAGTCTGGCCGAAGGAGCGGGGGCTCCTGGTCCGGCTCTCGGCAACCGACTATGTGGGCGAGGAAGGGTGGACGCTGGAGGATTCGATCGCCTATGCCAAGGAGCTGAAGGCGCGCGGCGTCGACATGATCGACGTGTCGGGCGGCGGCTCTTCGCCGAAGCAGAAGCTCGAGCTCAAGCCCGGCTACCAGGTTCCCTTCGCCGAGGCGATCAAGAAGGCGGTGGAGGTTCCGACTATCGCCGTCGGCCTCATCACCAAGCCCGAGCAGGCGGACGCGATCATCCGCGAGGGCAAGGCCGATGCCATTGCCATCGCCCGTGCGCTGCTCAACGACCCGTTCTGGGCCTGGCGCGCTGCCGACGCCCTCGGCCACGAGGTCGCGGTGCCGAACCAGTATCTGAGGGGGCGGAAGCTCGCGGTCTAGTGTCGTGAATCCGAAAGTCGCTCGGCGACTTTCGGATTCAGTCGACACTAGCCTATTGAAGTTTCGGAGTGCCGACCGTTTCGAAGCTCGCCGGCTTTGCCGGCGAGCTTCGAAACCGGCACACTAGACGGCGTGCTATCCTGATCGGGGAAGGCGAGAGCGGGTCTGGTATGGCGAAACCGGTGGTCGGCGTGATCGGCAACTCTCAGCTCATCAACGACCGGTTCAACGTGCAGGTCGTGGGGCAGCGCAATCTGCGCGCGATCGCGGATGTCGCCGGCGCCCTGCCGCTGATGTTTCCGGCGATGCCGGACGTCACCGACGTCGACGCGCTGCTCGATGCGGTCGATGGCGTGCTGCTGACCGGCGCGCGCGCCAATGTCCACCCGACCTGCTTCGGCGTCGAACCCAGCCCGAAGCACGAGCCCTATGACCAGGATCGGGACGCGGTGGCCCTGGCGCTGGTCAGAGCCTGCGTCGACCGGGGTGTGCCTGTCTTCGGGATCTGCCGCGGCTTCCAGGAGATGAACGTCGCCTTCGGCGGCTCGCTGCATCCGGAGATCCGCGAGCTGCCGGGTCGCATGAACCATCGCATGCCCAGGCTCGAGAACGGCGAGATCCACCCCGATCCCGAGGTCGTCTTCGCCGACCGGCACGATGTCCGACTGGTGCATGACGGCGTGTTCGCGAAGCTTCTCGGCTGCGAGACCATTCGCGTGAACTCGCTCCACGGCCAGGGCATCGAGATGCCCGGGAAGCGGATCGTCATCGAGGGGATCGCCGAGGACGGGACGATCGAGGCGATCCGCATCGCCGACGCGCCGTCCTTCGCGCTGGGCGTCCAGTGGCACGCCGAATACGACCCGCAGAGCAATCCGATCAACCGGACCCTGTTCAAGGCCTTCGGCGAGGCCTTGCTGGAGCGAAAGCGGGCTCGTTAGTTCAACGCTCGAGGAGAAAGCGCGATGTCATTCTACCGCGGCATGACCTGCGAGAACGTGACCCTCGCCGGCGACAAGGGAACGCCGATCACCGCGTATGTCGCCAAGCCCTCCGGTGCGGGGAAGTTCCCGGGCATCGTGCTGGTCCACCACATGCCGGGCTGGAGCGAGCTCTATATCGAGACGACGCGCCGCTTCGCCCATCACGGCTATCTCGCGATCTGCGCCAATCTCTATGAGCGCACGGGCAGCGCCGACACGAATCCCGACGACGTCGCCGCCAAGGTTCGCGCCGAGGGCGGCATTCCCGACGCGCAGATGGTCGGCGACACCGAAGCGGCGGTGAAGTGGATGCGCGCGCAGCCCGGTCACAACGGCAAGGTCGGCCTCTTCGGCTCCTGCTCGGGCGGCCGCCACGCTTTGATCTATGCCTCGCAGCGGAAGGACGTCGATGCCTGCGCCGATCTCTGGGGCGGCCGCGTGGTGATGGCGAAAGAGACGCTCAATGCCAAGACGCCGGTCGCGCCGATCGACATGACCAAGGATCTTTCCTGCCCGCTGCTCGGCATCTTCGGCAACGAGGACCGGGCGCCCAGCCCCGAAGAGGTGAACCAGCACGAGGCCGAGCTCAAGAAGCACGACAAGAATTACGAGTTCCACCGCTACGACGGCGCCGGCCACGGCTTCTTCTACTGGCACCGCCCGATCTACCGGCCCGAGCAGGCGATGGACGCCTGGGGAAAGGTCTTCGCCTTCTTCGGCAAGCATCTGGCGATGTAGGAGGCACGCTGTATGTGCACCTCGATCATCGAGATCGCCCGCGCCGAAGGCATGGCGAAGCGCGGCAACGACTGGTTCCCGCTCTCGCAGGCCGTGGTCGCCTATGACCATGCGCGCCATGCGCCGCTGGGCGACGTCATCACGCTCGACTTTTTCAATGCCGCTCTCGACGCCGGATCGCGTGCCGCGGTCGAGTTGACGCTGGAGTCGGCCAAGGAACTCCGCGCTGCGCTCGACCGCGCCATCGCCGCGGCCGAGTTCGAGGAGGCGGAGGTGAGAGGGAAGGGCGCCGCGCCCAGCCTTGTGCGGGCTGCCTGAAGGCCTCGATGAGCAGTTACGGCGCCGCCGCCGATTTCGCTCTCGCCTACATCGCTAGTCGCGCCGGCGGAGACAGCGCGCGCCTGTCGCCTTTGCTCGCGCCCATCTGGCACAGCAAGCACCTGGACGAAGCGGGAACGCTTCATGCCGAGGCGTCACCGGCCCTCGCACCGCGCTTTCCGCTTATGGCTCCGCTGCTAAGCGGCCTGCAGCTCTGCGGCCATCGTCATGCGGTCGCGCGCTTCGACTGTTGGCCGACACGCAATGCGGCCTTGCTCTTCATGCTCGTCGACGCCGACGGCGCGTGGCGAGCGGTCGGCGAGGCGACTCTGAACGGCGGGGCTGCTGTCTCTCAAGCCAAGTTCACTGCGACGAGCGCGGAGCGCGAGGTGCTGGAAGTCATCGGGCAGTACTACGCCTCCGTGGCTTCCGGCGACCAAGCGACGCTGCAGCGCATCTTCGCGGATGACTGGCATATGAAGAATCCCGATGGCCAAGTCCTGGCGGTGGAAGACAAAGCGCGTTTCATCGCGCGTATCAGCCCTGGAGCGCACGAGACCTATGCGGATGATCGCCAGATCGGCGACGTGCAGGTGATCGGCGGCCGAATGGCCTATATGCGCGTCGACAAACCCTCCACGCCGATGACCACGGTCTTCTCTTTGTTTCGCATCGGCGGCGAGTGGCTCATTGCCGACAAGGTCTGGGCTGCAACCGTCTAGACGCTGACCTCAGACCTGAAGCTTCGCCGGATCGAGGGGCCGCAGGCGCCCGAGCGCGAAGGGCGTCAGGTCGACTTGGCTCGCCTCGCCGTCGAGGATCAGTTCGCTCATCGCCTCGCCGGTCGCGGGCGCGTTGAGCATGCCCCAGACATTGTGGCCGGTCGCGACATAGGCGCCGTCGACGCCGGGCATCGCGCCCATCAGCGGCAGCCCGTCCTGGGTGAGGGGGCGGAAGCAGGTCTGGCGTGCGAGGATCGGGGCGGATCCCAGCACCGGCGAGAGGTTCCGGCACATCGCCTCGAGCCGGGCATGTGCGCCGTCATCCGGCGTCACCTCGGCAGGGTCGACCGGCAGCGGGTCGGTGGACGAGATCGCGCAGACCCAGGTGGTGCCATCGGCGCGTGGAAACACTTCGGGCGACAGCGTCTCGCCGTTCGCCTCCTGGTATTCGAGGAATAGCGCCTCGGCTGGAATGGCATCGCCGGTATCGAGCACGAGGCTGTGGCCTTTGGTGCCGAAGACCGGCGGCAGCGGCAGCCAGCGCGCGGCGAGAAGCGACCAGGGACCCATGGCGATGACCACGGCGTCAGCGTCGACGATCTCGCCGCTCTCGAGCGTGACGCCGCGGATGGCGTCGTTTCCGGTACGGACGAGGTCGACGACGGTCCCCATCTTCAATGTCGCGCCGTTCGTCTCGGCGGCGCGCATGAGCCCATTCGTGAACGCATGAGGCTCGACCAGCGCCGTGGTCTCGGGCGAGCCGATCTGGTCTGTGATCGTGACGCTGCCGTTCAGCCATGGCCGCTCGTTCGAGCGGTGTGGCTTCGCGCCCTCGACCGCATGACCGGTATAGGTCGTCAGGCGCCGATAGCCCCAGGGGTTGCCGAGCGCGTCGGCGAGCTCGGCATGCAGCGCGAAGCTCCGCCGCGCCAGCCGGTCGAGCGGATTGCCGCGGCACCAGTCGAAAGCGAGGAATCCACCCGATTTGCCGGAGGCGGAGCCGGCGATTGCGTGGCGCTCGACGATGATCGGTCGGGCGCCGCGCCGGCTGAGGAAGTAGGCGATGGCGACGCCGATGGCGCCGCCGCCGCAGATGACGATCCGCTTGCCCGCGCTCACGCCTGGCGGCGGAGCATCGTCATCATCTTCGGCCGCGGCGCATCGAGGCCGTGGCTGATCTCGCCGGCGAGGCGGCGGAGCGTCGAGGCGACCTGCGCCTTGCGTGCCGCATCGAGCCGCGCGGCCGGGGCCGAGACCGAGAGCCCGGCGAGGGGCGCGCCCGACGGATCGACGATCGGCACGCCGATGCAGACCGAGCCTTCCTCGTTCTCGCCATTGTCCTCGGCGAAGCCCTGGGTACGGGCGCGGTCGAGCTCGAGCGCGAGCTGCGCCAGCGAGCGCAGCGTGCGGCCGGTGCGGGCGCGGAGCTTGGACGGGATGTGGCGCAGCCGGTCTTCCTCGCCCATCTGCGAGAGGATCGCCTTGCCGATCGCCGTGGTGTAGGCGGGGTCGCGGCCGCCGACTCGCGCCTGCATGCGCAGCGCATGCTGGCTCTCGGCGATCTCGATGTAGACGATCTCCGCGCCGTCGAGGACGCCGAGATTGACCGTCTCGCCGAAACGCTCGCGCAGCGCCCGCATATGCGGGATGCAGACGTCGCGGAGATTACGCAGCCGCGCGTTCGAGCGACCCCAGGTGATGATCTTGAGGCCGACGCCGTAGACGTCGCGCTCGGGGTCGTAGCTGAGGAGGCCCGACTGGACGAGAGTGCGCAGATAGCGGAAGACCGTGGTCTTCGGCAGGCCGACTTCCACCGACACGTGCTGCAGCGAAAGCGCCTGGTCCGACGAGCAGATGCAGTCCAGAACCTGCATCGCCTTGAGCACAGGCTTCACGAGGTAGTCGTCGCGCATTTCTCCTCCAGTGATTTCGCAAAGCGAAATAGCAGATCCTTGACATGAAACACAAGCTCACGGACAGTCGCCGCCCACCCCTGAATGGCGAGGAAAGCGCTATGGCCCTGAACAAGTTCGAGAAATCCAAGGCAGCCATGGCGCGGGGCACCAAAAGCACCGCCGGTGGCGTCAACTCGAACTTCCGTGCCGGCATCGCTCCGACGCCGCTGGTCATCGACCGCGGCGAGGGCGCCTACCTCTATGACGTCGATGGCAACAAGATCATCGACTACTACCTCGGCATGGGGCCGATCATCCTCGGCCACAACCCGCCGACCGTGATCGAGGCGGCGAAGAAGCAGCTCGACAAGGGCATTCTGTTCGCGAGCCAGGTCGAGTCCGAGTTCGAGGCGGCGGAATGGGTGACCAAGCTCGTGCCCTGCGCCGAGCGCGTGCGCTTCGCCGGATCGGGCACCGAGGTCGTGCAGGCCGCGTTCCGACTCGCTCGCGCCGCCACGGGCCGCAACATCGTCGCCAAGTTCGAGGGCCACTATCACGGCTGGCTCGACAACGTCCTGATCAGCAACTCGCCCTCGCTCGAGGCCGCCGGCCCCGCCGACGCGCCGAACGCCGTGCCGCTCAGCCCCGGCCAGGATCCCGCCGCCTACCAGAACATGGCGGTGCTGCCCTGGAACAACCTGGAGGCCGTGCAGAAGCGGCTCGCCAAGCGCGACGTCGCCGCGATCATCATGGAACCGGCGATGTGCAATACCAGCGCCATCCACCCGAAGGCGGGCTACCTGGAAGGCGTCCGCAAGGCCTGCACCGAGACCGGCACCGTCCTGATCTTCGACGAGGTGATCACCGGCTTCCGCGTCACCGCCGGCGGCGCTCAGAAGTTCTTCGGCGTGACGCCCGACCTCGCCACCTTCGGCAAGGCGATCGCCAACGGCTTCCCGGTGGCGGCGCTCGCCGGCCGCGCCGACCTGATGGACCAGATGGTCCCCGGCAAGGTCGTCCATGGCGGCACCTACAACGGCCATCCGGTCACCATGGCCGCGACGGTCGCGACGCTGAAGGAGCTCGACAAGGGCGACGTCTACAAGACCATCGAGAAGAACGGGAAGCGGCTGATGGAGGGCATCTCCAACATCCTCCGCGACCACCAGGTGCCGAACCGGGTGCAGGGCTTCCCCGGCATCTTCCACGTGGCACTCGGCACTTCGGAGCCGATCAACGACTATCGCGACAGCACCAAGACCGACAAGGCGCGCTTCCTCAAGCTGACCCATGCGATGGTCGAGCGCGGCGTGCGCGTGCTCGACCGCGGTGCCTGGTTCATGTCCGGGGCGCATGACGACGCCGTGGTCGACCAGACCCTGCAGGTGGTCGAGGACTCGGTCCGCTCGGCGCTCCGCTAGCGTCATCAGGCGCCGAGCCTCGGCCATTTGGCCATCTCGGCGATCTGGCGCGCGACGTCGATATAGCCAGGCTCGATGAGCTGGCCGTCGACCTTGACCTGGATGCCCTTCGGCGCGGCGGCCACGGCCGCCAGCACGCGCTTGGACCAGTCGATCTCCTGCGGCGTCGGCCCGAAGGCGGCATCCGCGATCGCTGCTTGCTCCTGGGTGCCGACGGCCTTGCCGTCATAGCCGAGCTCGCGACCGTCGAGGCAGGCGGCGCGGAAGCCGTTCGGATCGCGCGCGTCGCGGAAGGAGCTGTCGATCGCTACGAGCCCATGCGCCTTGGCGGCGAGCGCGATGGTCGAGAGCGCCGTCAGCATCGGGAAGCGATAGGGAGCCGGGCGGCGGAAGCCGCCAAGGCCGCGCGAGAGGTCGCCGAGGCCGATCGCGATGCCCTCCATGCGCGGGCAGGATGTCGCGATCTCCTCGGCGGCGAGCACGCCCTTCGGCGTCTCGATCATCGCCCAGAGGCGGAAACCGTCTGGCACGCCCATGGCGCCGACCGCGTCGTCGGCCTCCTTCATCTGCCGCGCCGTCTCGACCTTGCACAGCATGATTCCGTCGACCCCGGCCTTCGCCGCGAAGGCGAGGTCGTCGGCGCCGAATTTGGTATCGAGTCCGTTGATTCTTATCAGGCGTTCTTGACCGTTAAAGTTACCGGCGGCAAGCGCCTTGCCCATCCGGCTCCGCGCCGCGTCCTTGTCGGCCGGAGAGACCGAGTCCTCGAGATCGAAAAGCAGCACATCGACCGCCAGGTCCTTGGCGGTGTCGTAAGAGGAAGGATCGTCGCCGAGGCGGTAGATGACGCTCCGCCTCGGCTTGATCGGTTTCACGACTTCTTCTCGACGTTCCAGAGAACCAGCCGCGGCGCTTCGAGCACGCCGGAGAGGTTGTTGGAGTAGGCGACCGGCGCCAGGAACTGGCCGAGGATGATGTAGGGCAGCACGCGGTAGAAATGCGTCTGCACCTCGTCGACCACGGCCTTCTGCTTCTCCGGCGTATCGGCGGCGATGAAGGAGAGGCGTGCCTTCTCCAACGCGTCGTCGCAGGGCCAGCCGGCGTAGTTCTTGCCGTCGCAGGGCGTCGGCACCACCGAGTTGCCGAGCGGGTTGGCCTGCGCCAGGCCCGGGCCGGTAGTGTGGAAGATGTGCCAGCCGCCGCGGTTCTGGTCCGGGTGGTCCTTGATCGGCCGGCGCGCCGCGAGCGTCGACCAGTCGGTCGCCT
Source organism: Alphaproteobacteria bacterium (assembly GCA_016869375.1). Classification (GTDB taxonomy): domain Bacteria; phylum Pseudomonadota; class Alphaproteobacteria; order SHVZ01; family SHVZ01; genus SHVZ01. The sequence goes on from VGEH01000060.1 coordinate 23,330, forward strand.
GCAGCTCGACGTTCATGCCGATCGCCTTCAGGTTCTGCGCGGTCACCAGCGTCGCCGCGTGGATCAGCGGCTGGTCGGTCGGATCCATCAGCACGACCCGCTCGCCCTTGTAGCCGGCTTCGGTGAGAAGGGCCTTGGCCTTGGCGATGTCGCGGCCCTTGGCCCAGGCGCCGAGGCCGGCTTTCGACTCGAGCGGCGTGCCGCACACGAAGATCGCCCAGCATTCCTTCTCGACCTCGGGATTGCCGACCATCGCGGCGAGGTATTCCTTCTGGTCGATGCTCCACAGCATCGCCTCGCGCACCTTCGGATTGTTGAAGGGCGGAACCAGGTGGTTGACGCGGACGATCGCATGCGCGCCGAGCTGGTCGAGCGTCTTCACCGTGATGTTCCTCGCCGCCTTCAGCTTCGGGATCATGTCGTTCGCGGGCACCGCGATGGCGTCGACCTCCCCCGCGATCAGCGCCGAGGAGGCGATGCTGGGATCGGGGATCCAGATCCATTCGACGCGGTCGACCTTGGCGATCTTGCCGCCGGCGAGCCCGTCCGGCGCTTCCGCGCGCGGCTTGTAGGAGGCGCTCTTCTTGTAGACGACCTTCGAGCCCGGCACCCAGTCGGCCTTGTCGAAGGTGAAGGGGCCGGAGCCGATGTACTTCTCGACCTGCTTGAACGGGTCGGTCTTCGCCTCCTCCTCGCGCATGACGAAGAGCGGCACCGCGGGATTGGAGAGCTGCTCCAGCACCGGCGCGAAGGTGCTCTTGAGCTTGATCTCGAACTCGAGCGGGCTCGTCACCGCGACCTCGGCGACGTGCTGCATCAGCGTCATGCCGCTGACCATGCGCACGGCCCAGCGCTTGAGCGACTGCACCGCGTCCTTCGCTTCGACCGGCGTTCCGTCATGGAAGACGAGGCCGGAGCGGAGCTTGAACCTCCAGGTCATGCCGTCGGCCGATTTCGACCAGGACTCGACCATCTGCGGCTTCGGCAGCAGCGACTTGTCGAGCGCGAACAGCACGTCGTAGATCATGTAGCCGTGCGAGGACGTCTCGGTCGCAGTGGTCCACACCGGATCGAGATTCTTGAGATCGGCCTGAGGCACGATCTTGAGCACGGATTGCGCCGCTGCCCCGGCGACGAGGGCGCCTGCCAACGGCAGGGCGAGCAAAAGCGAACGCAGAACCACGCGGACCTCCTCCGGCGCTTTTCCGATGGGAAACAGTAGCCGGCCGCGCCCCGCCTGTGAAGCCGCCGTTGCCGGAAATGTGATCCGAAAACGACGAAGAGTGCTATTTTCGCGCTCCGAAAGGGCGGGCCGGGGGAGTCGGGGTGAATAGGCGGTTATTCCTGCTGAGCGGGCGCTAAGCTCCCATGGCAGCCCTGGTCATCGCTCACCGCGGCTTCTCCGCCGGCTATCCGGAGAACTCCCTCGCTGCCTTCGAGGCGGCGATCGCCGCCGGTGCGGACGCGATCGAGACGGACGTCCGGCTTTCGCGCGACGGGCTGCCGGTGTGCAGCCACGACGCCGATCTGAAGCGCCTTTTCGGCCGCGGCGACCGTATCGATACGCTCGATGCCGCCGAGCTCGAACGGGGGGGCATTCTCGGCCTCACCACCGTCCTGATGGCGGCGCGGGGCCGCTGCCGTGCGGTGCTGGACCTCAAGCTGACCGGCGAGGCCGAGCTGGAGCCGGCGCTTGCCGTCATCAACGCGCTCGGGATGATCGAGGAGGTCGTCATCGGCGTGCGCACCATCGGGCTTGTGCGCGCCATACACCAGCTCTTCCCAGGCGCGACCCTGCTTGGCCTGCTTCGCTTTCCCTCCGATCTCCGCGCCTTCTACGAGGCCGGCGGCCGGATCGGTCGGCTCTGGGAAGCCGAGGCGACGCGTGCCGGTATCGAGGCGGCCAAGCGCGGGGACCGCGAGGTCTGGGTCACCGTCGGCGGCCGCGGCGGCGGCGGCGTCGGCAATATCGGCGCGGCCGCGCTGAAGCGTCTCTATGATGACGGAGCCGATGGCGTGATCATCAACGACCCGGCGCAGGCGCTGGCGGTCCGCGGCGACGCCTAGGCACCGTACATCTCGCGCCGGCGGCGGATCGCGATGTCCGGACGGTCGGTGGTGAAGACGCAGACGCCGGCCGAGAGCACGCGCAGATGGTCGGCCTCGGTGCGCACGCGATAGGCGCCGAGGCGAAGACCCTTGGCGTCCGCTTCCTTCACCAAGGCGGCGGTGACGAAGGCCGAGGGGATCGAGGCCTCGTCGAAACCGATCTTCGCCAGGGTCGCGACCAGCCCCGGCAGGCCGTGCGTCTTGAACCAGGCGCCGCCGACGAGGGCGACGAAGCCCTTCGGCCGCGCGTGCCGGCGGAAGAGGCGAAGCTGCGTCCAGTCGAAGGAGGTGACGATCGTGCGCTTGAGGAAGCGATGGCGGCGAAGCTCGGCCGCGACCTTGCGTTCGATGCCGGGATAGCGGCGGCGGTCGGTCTTGATCTCGAGCCTGAGGTCGCGGCGGCTGTTGCGGATGAGCCGGATCACCTCGCCGAGCGTCGGGATGCGTTCGCCCATCGTGCCCTTGAGGCGGCGCCGGCGGAGCGCCGAGAAGGGATGCGCGCGCAGCGGGCCGCGGCCGGTGGTGGTGCGCTGGAGCGTCGCGTCGTGATGGACCAGGACGCGGCCGTCGCGCGAGAGGTGGACATCGGTCTCGATCGAGGCGACGGGGAGGCGGGCCGAGCGGCGGAAGGCGGTCGGCGAGTTCTCGGGCCAGATCAGCGCGCCGCCGCGGTGCGAGGAGATCTGCGGCAGCCGGAGCACCTCACGCAGCATAGCCGCCATCCAGGTAGAAGGTGGCACCCGTGCGCTGGCGGTCGAGCCGGCGGCGGAAGCTGCCATTGCCGACCTCGTGGATCAGCCGCTTGGCCTCGCCCGGCGTCTCGCCTCGCGACATCGCCTCGATCAGCACGCGGCCATCGATATCGGCCGGCGGCAGGCTGAGCAGATGCAGCACCGTCGGCACCACGTCGATGATGCCGGCGGCGAAGGGCGAGCCGTAGCGCTCGCGGAAGGCGTCGCCGCCGGCGATCAGCACGTTGTTGAGCTCGCGCGGATGAAGATTGCCGTGCATCCCGCCGAGCAGGGGCAGGTTGCAATCCATGACGCAGGTGCCGGCGATGCCGTTGGCGTCCGTCTCGTCGTCGTCGGCGAAGGTGAAATAGAGATGCGGTGCGCGGGCATGGTCGACGCCCGAGAGGCCCATGGCGAAGGAGCCTGGGACCTCGCCTTCGATCTCGTTCTTCGCGCCCGAGAACAGGAGGCCGCACCAAGGCTGCTCGGCGAGCCAGGCGCCGACGCGCGCGGCCCGGGACGGATCGCGGAAGGTGAGGCCCATCGGTCCGCTCGGCGCGAGCACGATATCGGTGTCGGCATCGAAGGTCGGGCCGACTTTGAAGCCGGCGCCGCGGAGAAGCTCGCCGGTGGAGATCTTCTCGCGTCCGGTGATGTGGCCGTGATCGGAGAGGCAGATGATCTGCGTCCCGGCATCGCGGCCTTCCGCGACCCACCAGGAGACCAGCCGGCCGAAGGCGGCGTCGGCGCCGACGATCGAGGCCTTCGCCTCGGCCGAGCCGATGCCGCGATAGTGGTATGTCGAGTCCGGATCGGAGGACCAGAACAGCGCGACGTCGGGCGCGATCTCGCCCAGCACCTGCTCGATGAAGATCGTCATCGCATGGTCGATGCGTGCGGTATTGGGAAGGCCGGGTTTGGGCGGCTCGCCGAAGCGTTCGAAGGTGGCCTGCGCCCTGGTCGTCGAATAGCGCTGGCCATGCGAGGACCAGCGGAACTGGCCGAGCGCCTCGGCCTCGTGATGCAGGATGATGCTGGAGCCGATGGTGCCGGTCGACACTACGGCCAGCGACTTTCCCGCCTGTGCCAGGCGCTCGCCGAGCGAGGGCACGCCGAGCATGCGCCCGCCCGAGGCGGCGGCCAGCGCCTCCAGGTCCTCGGCGGTGCCGGTCGAGAGCGGCCGGCCGGCGATCGCGTCCGGCGCGTGGAAGACATTGGCGACGATGCCGTGGCGCCCGGGCCGGCAGCCGGTGGCGAGCGAGGCGCAGTTGACGCGCGTCTCGCTCGGGAACACGGCGCGGCTCATCGGGAAGCGGCTGCCGCCATCGCCGAAGCGCGCGAGGTTGGGCGCGAGCTCGGGCGTGACCATGTCGGGCCGGAGCCCGTCGAAGACCATCAGGATGACGCGGGGAGGCATGCCCCGAGACTAGCGCGAAAAAGTGACGCTCCCAATCCGGGCTTATGTTTCCCGAACGAAAGATCCGAACTATCATTGCGCATACCCTCAGGAGCATTCCCAATGCCCGATACGCATCTGATTCAAGTGCCGTCGATGAAGGATCGGGTGTCGCCCGAGGAATGGCAGATGCGGGTCGATCTCGCGGCCTGCTATCGCCTGGCGGCGCGGTATGGCTGGGTCGACCTGACCGGCACGCATATCTCGGCGCGGGTGGCCGCGCCTCCGGGGCAGCACCATTTCCTCATCAATCCGCACGGCCTTCTGTTCCAGCAGGTGACGGCCTCCAACCTGGTCAAGATCGACCAGGACGGGCGCAAGATCCAGGAGAGCCCCTATCCGGTGAATCCGGCGGGCTTCGTCATCCATTCCGCCATTCACATGCGG
>VGEH01000061.1 GCA_016869375.1 Alphaproteobacteria bacterium
CGATCTGGATCACCTGGCCCATCGCAGTCTCACTGCTCATCGTTTGCTCCTTCACTCTAGAAGAAGCCACCATTCCCGAAAGTGCGAAAGATTCTGTACGTTATCTCGCTTTCGCCAGGGCCATGGGTCTCTCCGGTCAGCTCTTTCCATCGATCTTGAGTGGTAACCCCGCGAGGTCAAGACAGGCCGCTTGCGGACGCTCTCAGGATATAATATACAAATACATGTTCATATGTTCAGAAGTATATAATATAACATGAACCCCCTGACCTTGGACCAGATGCAGGAGCTGGCCGGGACCTTCCGGCTGCTGGGCGATCCGACGCGGCTCGCCATCCTGCTCGCGGTTGCCGTGAATGCGCGCCCCGTCGGCGCCGTTGCCGAGGGTCTGCGCCAAAGCCCATCGCTCGTCAGCCACCACCTGCGTCTCCTGCGCGCTGCCCGCCTGGTCAGGGCCGAGCGGCAGGGAAAGCAGGTCTTCTACGCACTTGCCGACGAGCATGTGCGCACCGTCATCGCGGACATGGCCGCCCATGTCCGCGAAACCCATGCGGAGCACTGAGATGTCTGCCCATTGCTGCGGCCACGACCATCATGACCACGACCACGAGGCGGGAGACGATCCGGTCTATCGGCGTGTCCTGATCGTGGCGCTCGTCGTCAACTTCGTCATGTTCGGAATCGAGATCCTGTCGAGCCGCGCCGCACAGTCGGACGCACTGCTCGCGGACTCGATCGATTTTCTCGGCGACGGTGCCAACTACGCCGTCAGCCTCTGGGTGCTCGGCGCCGCCCTGGCGTTGCGCGCCAAGGCATCGCTGCTGAAGGCGGCGAGCATGGCCGGGTTCGGCATCTGGGTGCTGGGCTCGACCGCGGTCCATGCGCTCTCTGGCACGGTGCCGGAGGCCCCGACCATGGGTATCGTCGGCGCGCTGGCGCTCCTCGCTAATCTCGGCGTCGCGGTGCTGCTCTATCGCTTCCGCGAGGGCGACTCCAACCGCCAGTCGGTCTGGCTCTGTACGCGCAACGATGCGATCGGCAATCTCGCCGTGCTCGCCGCTGCCGCCGGCGTGCTCGGCACCGGCCATGGCTGGCCGGACGCGCTCGTAGCCGCCGGCATGGGCTTGCTTGCCCTCAACAGCGCCTATCAAGTTAGCCGCCAGGCATTCGGCGAGATCCGGACGGCGACCGCCAACGGCGACTGAGCCGGCCGCTTGACGGACTGCAGCGCCGAGCGCGAACTAAGGGCCCGCATGCTGCTCCAGGAAGAGAAGGAAGACGAGGCACTTGCCCGGCCGAAGCTCGGTCAGGCGGCGCAGCCGCGCGGGCGTATCGGGCGCGCGTTCGGCTGGATCTGGCTGCGCGTCAACGGGCCGATGAACCATCGCGCAGTCGAGGCGCTGGAGATGGCGTTTGGCGAGACCGTACTCGAGATCGGCTGCGGCCCAGGCGACGCGATCGTGCGGCTGGTCCGCGGCGGGCTGGCCCGGCGGATCGTCGCCATCGATCACGCCCCCGACATGGTGGAGGCTGCGAAGGCCCTGAACCGCGCCGCGATCCGCGAGGGCAAGGTCGATATCCGCGAATGCTCGGTCTCCGAGATGCCATTCCGCGAGGGCAGCTTCGATGCCGTGCTCGCGGTGAACTCGGTCCAGTTCTGGCCGCATCTCCGGCTCGACCTGAAATCGGTCCTGCGCATCCTCAAGCCCGGCGGGCGCTTCCTCATCGCCATGCGCATGACGATGGAGCCGCGGGCGCGGCGCCGCTGCGAGATGCTGCTGCGAGCGCTGCCCAATGCCGGCTTCGTCGAGGTCACGATGGAAGAGGCGACCACCCGCGCGATGCGGGTGGCGCTGATCTTCGGCAAACGCCCGATCTGGGCCGGCGGTCCCTACGACGCCTTCGTCGCTTAAGCGCGGACCGCGGCCCTGTGCCCTTGGCTCCGGCGCCAGAGCCAGACTGCGAGCGGCGCAAGCCATACCAGGATCGTGACGACGCCGAGCACGCCAGCGATCGGGCGCTCGAAGAAGGGCAGGAAATTGCCCTCCGCCTTCATCATCGAGGTGATGAAGTTGTTCTCGATCAGTGGACCGAGCACGAGGCCGAGCACGGCCGGCGCGATCGGGATGCCGTTCTCCTCCATCAGGAAGCCGATCACGCCGAAGATCAGCATGACCGTGACGGCGAAGACCGTGTTGTCGATGGCGAAGGACCCAACCAGGCAGAACATCAGGATGATCGGCATCAGGATCGAGCGTGGCACCGACAGCACCTGCTTGGCGGACTTGATCGCGATCCAGCCGAGCGGGAGCATCATCAGGTTGGCGAGGATGAACGACAGGAACACCGCGTATATCAGCTCCGGGTTGCGGATGAAGATCGTCGGGCCAGGATTCATGCCCTTCATGTAGAGCACGCCGATCACGATCGCGGTGATCGAGTCGCCTGGGATGCCGAAGACGGTTGCCGGTACGTAGGCGCCGCCGAGCGCGGAATTGTTGGCGGCGCCGGCTTCGGCGATGCCCTCGACGTGGCCGGTGCCGAACTTCTCCGGCTCCTTCGAGAATTTCTTCGACATCGCGTAGGACACCCAGGCGGCAATGTCGGCCCCAGCCCCGGGCAGCGCGCCGATCAGCGTGCCGACGACGTTGCCGCGCATGATTCCGACCTTGTACTTCCACATCATCGGAATCTGGCCGGCGAAGATGTTGCCGATCTTTTTCTGCGCGATGGTGATCGGCGCGTCGATGGTGATGGCGTAGCGGATGATCTCGGCGACAGCGTACATGCCGACCAGAACCGGGATCAGGCTGAGGCCGCCCGTCAGCTGGACATAGCCGAAGGTGAAGCGCGTATAGCCGGTCATCGAGTCGATGCCGACGCATGCGATCAGCAGACCGAACAGCAGGGAGATCGTGCTTTTCACCGCCGAGCCGGGAGCTACCAGGATCGCGCAGGCGAGGCCCAGGCAGGAGAGCCAGAAATACTCGAAGCTCGAGAATTTCAGCGCCAGCTCGGCCAGTGGCGGGGCGAAGAACATCAGCGCGGCGGCACCGAACAGACCGCCGAAGACGGAGCAGGTGACGCCGGCGCCGAGCGCCATCTCGCCCTCCCCCTTACGCGTCATCGCGTAGGCCTCGTCGGTATAGGCGGCCGAGGCCGGCGTTCCGGGGATGCGCAAGAGGGCGCCGGGAATGTCGCCGGCGAAGATTGCCATCGCCGAGGCGGCGACGACCGCGGCGATGGCCGGCACGGGCGCCATGAAGAAAGTGACCGGCACCAGCAGGGCCGTTGCCATCGTCGCTGTCAGCCCGGGCATGGAGCCGACGAAGAGCCCGAAGAACGAGGCGAGCAAGATCACCATCAACGTGTAGGGCTCGAGCAGCAGCGCGAGCGCCTGGAGCATCACCTCCATACGAACCACCCCGAATAGGGCTCGAGCACGCCCCAGGGGAGCGGCACCAGCAGCAGGTCGACGAAGAAGAACTGGATGGCAATGCTGGCGAGGATCGAGATCCACAGCGCCCGCAGCCAGCGGCCGGTCAGGTGACCGATCAGCACGAGCAGGATCAGGACTGAGCAGGCGAAGTGGCCGATGTCATCGGCGAACAGCGCGTAGAACGCCAGGCAGACGAGGACCAGGGCGAAGCCGAAGACGTGGCGAGGCGAGCGCGACCATTCGCCGAGCTTGAGCAGCGGCTGTGTCCGCCGCTCGGAAATGCCGCGCACGATCAGCAGTACTCCGCAGATCGCGAGGCCGACGCCGAGAATCGTCGGCAAGAAGCCGGGCCCATAAGGAATGTGCCTGGCCTTGGGGAAGTATCCGGCCTGGGCAATCACGGCGGCGCCCAGCAGAGCGACGACGAGGCCGACGATGGCATCGTTGAACTTCATGGAGGCAGGAGAGGCTCGCCCGGCGACGGCCGGGCGAGCCTTGCTTCTTCCGCTACTTCTTCACCATGTTCAGCGCGGTCATGATCCGCGCGGTGAATTCCTCATGCTCCTTGAGGAAGGCGGTGAACTCACCCGAGGTCCGCCAGCGCATGCCGAAGCCGCGGGCGGTCATCGCGTCGCGGAACTCGGCCGAGTCGTAGATCTGCTTCAGCGCCTTCTCCAGCGACTGGACGATGTCCTGCGGCAGGCCTTTCGGGCCGGCGACGCCGCGCCAGGCGCCGCCCTCGAAGGTCTTGCCGATCTGTTCCTTGACCGGCGCGATATTGGGGAAGGCCGGGATGCGGTCGTCGCTCATGACCACGAGCGGATGCACCTTCCCGGCCTCGATCAGCGCCTTGGCTTCCGGCGCCGAGGCGGTGACGAAGTCGAGACCACCGGCCGCAAGCTCTTGCAGGCTCACTGCCGCGCCGTTGCTGGGAATGAAGGTGATCTGCTTGGTATCGATGCCCTGGTCGATGAAGAGGCCGGAGACCGGGATGTCCCAGCTGCCGCCGCAGGGGCCGCCGCAGCCGATTTTGAATTTCGACGGATTGGCCTTGATCGCCGCCAGCGCCTCTTTCAGCGTCTTGTGCGGCGTATTGGCCGGCGCGTGGAAGCCGGCCGGGTCGAAGTTGAACTGGGCGACCGGCTGGAACATGTCGCGGGTGATGTCGGCCTGTCCGAGCAGCTTGTACTGGGCATAGGGATAAATGACGCCGATCGTGTAGCCGTCGGGGCGTGCGGTGGCGATGTTGGTGTGGCCGACGACGCCGCCGGCCTGGCCCTGGTTCACGACGTTGAAAGGTTGCTTGAAGATATCCTGCAGCTGCTTGGCCAGCAGGCGGCCGGTCGCATCGGTACCGCCGCCGGCGGCGGCCGGGACGATGATCGTGACCGGTCGTTCCGGCCACGCGGCCTCGGCGGCTGGAGCGAGGCCGAACATCAGCGCCGCACCGGCGGCAAGCGAAAGGATATGCCGACGCATCATGGGGGTCTTCCTCCGTTGGCGGTCGTGCGCGGCGGCGTGCCGGCCCGATCCAGGTTTCACGACGCTTCTTCTGAGCGCTGCGGGGGAGGATAGGGGGGCGTCGGTCGGCATGACAAGGCGCCGCGCCGGCCGTGCGAAACGGTGCCCAAATTTCAGGCGGTCTTGCGGCGGGCTTTCTTCGGCTTCGGTGCCGTCGCGGCAGACCGGGCGATCTCGACCCAGGGCCGGAGCGCGTCCGGGTCCTCGAGCGCGTTGTCGGGCGGCGCGTAGAAGCCGAGGCTGTAGCTCGGCGTCTTCGAGGAAGGCCGGAAACGCCTGAGGCCCGCGGCCTCGCAGGTGGCCATTCCGTCGCCTGAAGCCTTCAGATAGAGCGCGTCCTTCCAGACGATGGCGACGAAGCTGCCGTCCAGATAGAAGCCGTGGCCGCCGAACATGCGCCGGCTCGTCACCCGGCCGAAGGGCTGGAGCAGCTCCTCGACGAAGACGGCGAAGCCGGCGGCCATTCAGGCTCTAATGCTGATACTGGGCGAAGAAGTCGTTGCCCTTGTCGTCGACGACGACAAAGGCGGGGAAGTCGACGACCTCGATCTTCCAGATCGCCTCCATGCCGAGCTCGGGATACTCGAGCACCTCGACCTTCTTGATGCAGTCCTGCGCCAGACGCGCGCCGGGTCCGCCGATCGAGGCGAGATAGAAGCCGCCGTGCTTCTTGCAGGCGTCAGTCACCTGCTTCGAACGGTTGCCCTTGGCCAGCGAGACGTAGCCGCCGCCATTGGCCATCAGCAGTTCGACATAGGAGTCCATGCGGCCGGCGGTGGTCGGCCCGAAGGAGCCGGTGGCGTAGCCCTCGGGCGTCTTCGCCGGACCGGCGTAGTAGATCATGCGATCCTTGATGTATTGCGGCAGGCCCTGGCCGGCATCGATCCGCTCCTTGAGCTTCGCATGGGCGATGTCGCGCGCCACCACCATCGGGCCGGTCAGCGACACGCGGGTCTTGATCGGCAGCTTGGAGAGGATCTGGCGGATCTCGCTCATTGGCTTGTTGAGGTCGATCTTGACCACGTCGCCGCCCAGCAGATCGCCGGTGACCTCCGGCAGGTACTGCGCCGGATTGTGCTCGAGCTCCTCGATGAAGACGCCGTCCTTGGTGATTTTCCCGAGCACCTGGCGGTCCGCGGCGCAGGAGACGCCGATGCCGATCGGGCAGGAGGCGCCGTGGCGCGGCAGGCGGATCACGCGCACGTCGTGGCAGAAATACTTGCCGCCGAACTGCGCGCCGATGCCCATCTTGCGCGAGAGCTCAAGCACCTTCTGCTCGGTCTCGACGTCGCGGAAGGCATGTCCCGTCTTGTCGCCCTTGGTCGGCAGGTTGTCGAGGTATTTGACCGAGGCGAGCTTGACGGTCTTCAAGGTCAGCTCGGCCGAGGTACCGCCGATCGCGATCGCCAGGTGATAGGGCGGGCAGGCGGCTGTCCCGAGGGTGCGCATCTTGGCGTCGATGAACTTCATCAGCGACTCAGGATTCAGGACCGCCTTGGTCTCCTGATAGAGGAACGACTTGTTGGCGCTGCCGCCGCCCTTGGCGATGAAGAGGAAGTGATACTCGTCGCCGGGCGTCGAATAGATGTCGATCTGGGCCGGCAGGTTGTCGCCGGTGTTGACCTCTTTGTACATATCGAGCGGCGCCATCTGGCTATAGCGCAGATTGGTCTCGGTGTAGGTCCGCTTGACGCCGCGCGAGATCGCCGCCTCGTCGTCGGTGCCGGTGAAGACGCGCTCGCCCTTCTTCGCCATGACGATCGCGGTGCCGGTGTCCTGGCACATCGGCAGCACGCCGCCGGCCGAGATGTTGGCGTTCTTCAGGAGGTCGAGCGCGACGAACTTGTCGTTCGCCGAGGCCTCCGGGTCGTCGAGGATCGAGGCGAGCTGCTTGAGATGCGCCGGCCTTAGGTAGTGCGCGATGTCGCGGAAGGCTTCGCGCGTCAGATCCTCGATCGCCTTGGGATCGACCTTGAGCAGATAGCCGTCGCCGAACGGAACCTTGGTGGCACCAGCATCTGAGATCTTGCGCCAGGCGATGTCGCCCTTGGCGAGGGGGAACATCGGCGAGTAGGCCGCGTCCGCGGCGATGGTGTCCGGACCGGGCATCAGGAAACTCCTCGAAACGAAGGACGGCTATTTTTTGCGGAAGGCGTCGAGCGTGACCACCTTGGCGCCCTCGGCCGGCGACTCCTCGGCAGCCGGCGGATCGGTCGCTTCGGGCTTGGCTTCGGCGGCCGGCTGGCCAGCTGCGGCCGGCGCCGGCACCGCCTGGAAGGGCAGGGTGAACTTGGCCGTGGGATCGGCGAAGACGGTCACCGCCTGGAACGGGACGGTAAGGCGCTCATGCACGTTGTTGAAGCTGAGCGTGACCGAGAAGGACTCCTCTTCGACGTCGAGACCCCAGAACTGATACTGGAGCACGATCGTCATCTCCTGCGGGTAGCGGGACTTGAGGTAGTCCGGCACCACCGTTCCGGGATGATCGGTGCGGAAGGAGATATAGAAATGATGAGCGCCCGGCAGCCCGTGCCGGGCCGCCTCCGAGATCGCCTGCCGCACGACGCCGCGCATGGCGGACTCGATCATCTTGTCGTAGCGCAGCAGATCCTTGGCCATGGGTCCCGGTTACAGGCGAAGACGACGACGCGAAGTGGGGGGCTTCTGTTGCCCGGTGCCCCCCGGACCGCGCTTACCTAGTGTTAGGCAGCGAGGGCCATACGGTTGTCGTTGGCACCTATAAGTGGCCCGATAACGGCGGAACCATGCCGGGCAAAAAATGCGCTTTTACCACGCACGTCGATCCTGGATCGCCCCCTTGGACCCGGCTCCGAGGAGCCGGGGAAACTGGTGGAGGCGCCGGGCACTGCCCCCGGGTCCGTAACGCTTATTCTACGCACCGTTTATCGCCATAGTCGGTTTCCCGACCCCGTAAATATAGGTGGCGGTGGGGTTATAAGGAAGAGGCAAGGGGGAAGGCGCCATGTTGACGTCGCCCGAGGTCGGCAAGGTCTCGCAGAAGGACCCGGTCGCGGCTATTGCCGACCAGAGGATCGACCTCGGCGGCGCCGAGTTCCCGCTCTATGCCAGTGCCCCGCTCTTCGAGCCTGGACCGGACATCGACCATGCCGTGGTGGTCATCCACGGTACGCTCCGCAACGCCGACATCTACTTTCCCGGAATGATGGAGGCGCGGCGCAAGGCCGGTGCGCGCGGCCTTGTGATCGCTCCCCAGTTCCTCGCCAAGGTTGATCTCGAAAAGCACGGGCTGGCCGGTTCGCGCCTTGCCTTCTGGAGTCTCGATGGCTGGAAGGAGGGGGCACTGAGCGAGTCGGATCCACCGATGTCGTCCTTTGCTGCGCTCGACCATCTCGCGGATCGAAAGCGCTACCCGAAGCTCCGCTCGGTCGTCGTCGCCGGCCACTCCGCCGGCGGCCAGATCGGGCATCGCTATGCCGTGCTCGGCGGTGCCGACGAGCGCTTGGCCGAGAAGGGCATCGCGCTGACCCATGTCGTCGCCAATCCTTCGGCCTATCTCTATCTCACGCCGGAGCGGACGGCGGGCGGCGGATTTGCCATTCCCGACGCGAGCGCCTGCCCCGACTACGACGACTACAAGTATGGACTCGGCAAGCTGCCGGTGCATTTCGGCGTCGATCGCGCACGGTTGGGCGCGCGTTACGCGAAGAGGCGAGTGGCCTTCCTGCTCGGTGAGGTCGACAACGATCCGCAGCATCCGCAGCTCGACCGTACCTGCTGTGCCGCGGCCCAGGGACCGAACCGCTTCGACCGCGGCAAGGCCTTCCATGCCTATGAGCGCTGGCTGTTCGGCGAGTGCGTCGCCGCCCGCCATACCCTGGCGACGGTTCCCGGCATCGGTCACGATAATGCTGCGATGTTTCAGTCCGAGCAGGGACTGGCGCTGCTGTTTCCTTAAGTCCTCTCGCCAAGCTTCGGTGCCTTGCCGACGCTGGGCGCCTGCCGGAACGTCGGCGCCACGGGTATAGGAAACGCTGGCATCTCTCGTCCTGCGACGGCGAGGCGGTGTGAAAGCACGCTGCGCGCGGTGATCTGCGGATCTAGGGCCGCCTCTTCAAGCGTCGCAACGATGGCGCAGGAGACGTCCTCGCCGTCGAAGAGGCTGCGCCAATGCGATGCCGGCTTCGCCGCGATGCGTTTCGCGACGGCATCACGCGTCGCGTGCCTGTCGCGACGATCGTCGCGGAACTCTGCCGGCAGCTCGATCAGCTCGCAGAAGCGCTGCCAGAACTTTTGCTCGAGCGGCGCCGCCGCGAGCCACTGGCCGTCGGAGGTCGGATAGACCTGATAGCGCGGCGAGCCGCCGGTGAGCAGCCAATCGGCGGGACCGGGCGCCTTCCCCGTCGCAAACAGCTCCGCCAGACCGCCGACGGCGAAGGTCAGCGACTGCTCGGCCATCGCGATGTCGAGATAGGCGCCTTTGCCTGTCGCGTCGCGCTGGCGGAGTGCGAGCAGGATGTTCATCACGGCGGGATAGGCGCCGCCGGCGATGTCGGCGGCGAGCACCGGCGGCACCGCGCCCAGTCTCGCCTGGGAGAGCACGCCGGCCTCGGCGAGATAAGTGAGGTCATGGCCGACCACGTTCGCCTTTGGTCCGGTCTGGCCGTATCCCGTGATCGAGCAGTAGATGAGGCGCGGATTGATCGCGCTCGAGCGCGCATAGTCGAGGCCAAGCCGCTCCATCACGCCGGGGCGGAACTGCTCGACCAGCACGTCCGCATCGCGGATGAGAGGCTCCAGCGTCGTCCAGACATCGGTGCTCTTGAGATCGAGGGCGAGGCTTTTCTTGCCCCGGTTCAGAAGCGCGAAGAGGGCGCTCTCGCCCTCGACGAAGGGCGGGAAGCTCCGCATGTCGTCGCCCGATCCGGGGCGCTCGATCTTGAGCACCTCGGCGCCGGCCTCGGCAAGGATCAGCGTTGCCAGCGGCCCCGGCAGCAGCGTCGAGAAATCGAGGATCTTGAGGCCGGCGAGCGGTTGCACGCGGCCGACGCTATCGGCCATTTCGCCGGCCGGTCAAGCAGGCTGGCCTCATCAGGCCGCCTCCGACATACTCCGGCCTCTCCCGTTTCCCGTACCCATCGGAGGACAAGATGGCGATCAAGCGTGTTCGACCCGGCCCCAGGCTTTCCGGCGCCTCGATTCATCACGGACTGTGCTGGCTCGCCGGCCAGACCGCCGACGACCTGACACAGGACGTCAAGGGCCAGACCAAGCAGATCCTCGACAAGATCGACGCGATCCTGGCCGAGGCCGGCACCGACAAGAAGAAGCTGCTGACCGTGCAGATCTGGCTCAGCGACATGCGCTTCTTCGCCGACATGAACTCGGTCTACGACCAGTGGAATCACAAGGATTCGCCGCCGGCGCGCGCAACCGTGGAATCGCGCCTCGCGACCCCGCAGCATCTCGTCGAGATCGGCGGCGTCGCCGCGATCTGACGTCTAAGTCCTGCCTCCGCGCGAGCTCAGGCTCGCGCGGAGGGCAGCGACGCCGAGCTCAGTTCCAGATCGGCGAAATCGGCGACCGGCTCGAACCCGATCTTCCTGTACATACGATTGGTATGCGCCAAGCCGCGGTCGGCGAAGAGCTGCACGGCCGTGCGCCCGCCTTCCAGCTCCTGGCGCGCCAGCGAGGCGACGGCGGCCGAGGCGTAGCCGTGCCCGCGAAAGGCGTCCGGCGTGTAGACCGTGTTGATGCGCACCGAGCGCGGCGTCGGCCCGGCGAGCGCGGCGATCGCACGCGGCACGACGTCCTCCCAGACGAACAGATGGCCGGCGGCGAGCTTGCTCTCGACCAGCATCTTGGGCTTGGTCGAGTCCGGCAGCTTTGCATCGCTGTTGAAAGCGGTGATCCACTCGATAAGCCAGCCGGCTTCCTCGTTCCGGGCACGCCGCAGTTCGCCAGGGATGGTCGTGGGCGCAGGCGGCGATCTAAGCGCATAAAGCGTGTTCTCGAGCGTCGGATAGGCCCGCCAGAGCTTGACGAGTTCGGCGCGCGCCGACTCCGGCACGACGACCGCCTTCGGCCGGCGGCCCTGCTTCTCCCACCATTCGGCGAGCGCCAGGATCGCCTCGGTCGGGCCGAGGCTGAACACGATCTTGCCCGCGCTCGCCTGCAGCGCCGCCGCGGCGACCTCGCCTGCGATCGTTGCGGTGAGCAGCGGCGTGCCTGGACGAAAGGCGTCCGGGCGTGCGAGCCAGGTATGCGCCATGCCATGGACGATGCAGCCCCGGACCTCGTCGACGGCGCCGAGGTTGGCGACGAACGCCGCCGGCGTCGGCCAGACCTGGACCTCGACCGTCATCCCACAGCGACGGAGGCGCTCGGCAGGGTCACGTTGGTCATGCCCTCGTTCGTCTTGCCGTTGCGCAGCACCGCGATCGGGTTGGCGAAGTTGCCGGGATAGGCCGGTGCCTCGACCTCGGTGGTGGGCACGACCTTCGCGACAGCGGCGAGCGTCTTGGCATCGAGGCGCCAGTCGGCGGTCGCCTTGTCGGGGGCCGAAACGTCGATGCGCGGCTGATGGAAGGCCTCTTCGAGGCTCAGGCCGAAGTCACCGAGGAAGGAGCAGATCTGCAGAATGGCCGGCAGGATCTTGCGTCCGCCGGAGCCGCCGATGGCGAACCAGCCCTTGCCGTTCTTGGTCGCGATCACCGGGCACATGTTGGTGAGCGGCCGCTTGCCCGCGCCGATCGAGTTCGGGCGGCCAGGGGTCGGGTCGAACCACATCATGCCATTGTTCATGAGGATGCCCGTGGTCGGCAGCACGGCGCGAGAGCCGAAGCGCGACAGCATCGTGTTGGTCAGCGAAACCATGTTGCCGTCGGCGTCGACGGTGGCGAGATGGGTGGTCGAGCCTTTGCCCTTCACATCCTCCTGGCCCATCTTCTGAAGCCGGTCGGCATAGGCCTTGGATAGAGCCGCCGCATAGGCGCCGAACGCCTTCGGCCCGAGCTTGGTGCCGAGCTTCGCCGGGATGTTGTTGAAGGCGGCCTTGAAGGTCGGGCCGGCGAAGAGGCCGGACATGGTGTGGAGCGCGACGCCGTTGCGCTCGACTGTGGTCGGCTCGACCAGGCGCGCGGCATAGGTGTTGAGGTCTTCCAGCCGGATCGCCGAGCCGCCGGCCTTGAGGTCGGCCGCGATCGCCTGGGCTATGTCGCCCTTGTAGTAGTCCTCCCAGCCGGCCTTCGCGATCCGCTCCAGGGTCTGGCCGAGCGGACCCAGGTCCAGATAGGGGGGAGTTACCGAGGTCGTGGTCACCGGCGGCAGGTCGCCCGGCATGTAGGTCCTGCGCGCGATCGGGTCCTTGCGGAGATCGGCCGCTTCGGCCGCGATCTGCAGCGTGGTCCACCAGTCGACGCGAAGCCCCTTCTTGGCGAGACGAATCGCAGGCGCCACGATCTTGCGCCAGGGAAGCCTGCCGAAGCGGGAGTGCACGAGACCGAAGCCGGCGACCGAACCCGGCACCGCGATGGACTCGTAGCCGCTGACGTTCCGGTCGTCGACGACGCCGGGCCAGCCGAACAGATCAGCCGGGCCGGGCCCGCCGGTCAGGGGGTAGCGCTTCGGGTCGATGCCGCGGCCGGCGATGGGGCCGTAGTCGACGGCGTAGGTCTTCTTCTCGCTCGCGATGTGCACCATCATCGAGCCGATGCCGCCGATGCCGCTCATCCACGGTTCGGCCACGGTCAGCGCAAAGCCGGTCGCGACGGCCGCGTCGATCGCGTTGCCGCCCTCGGCCAGGACCTCGGCGCCCGCTTCGGCAGCGATGCGGCTCTGCGAGGCGACGAGGCCTGAGCGCGAGCGGGTGACGGGCTTGGTGATCTGCCAATGCTCGATGCGGTCGACCATGGGGCCTCGTGTCGGATGGAGTGAACGGCGGAGGGATCGTCACTATAGGCGCGCGCCAAAGCGAAGTCGCGACGGCAAGGACTCCCCGGAACTTGGAAGACTCATTGAACCATGCTCGTCATGACTCGACGCCGCGGCCGCAACTTGCAGTGTCGAATCTAAGCATTGATCGACCGAGCGAGGCTCGACAGCGCCGGCCGATATTACAGTGATACTTTGCCCCTTCATTGGAGCCGCGTAGCCGATTTGCTTCAACAGTCGAAGACGAGAGCAAGTGCGCCCATGGGAGCACTGGGCGTTCATCAGTATTTACATGCGTTCTATAGGAGAATCCGAGTCAGAAAGTCTTTACAACAGAAATCACCCCCAGTATGTAGGGGGCGGGTCCGCAATCGGTGCCCAAGTTCTTGTCCGCCCTGTCCAAGCGAAGTTCGATCCGGTGATGGGATTTTCGGAAGGTCAGGTCAGGAGTCGGGGTGGCTCCAACAGGGTGGGACGAGTCGGCTTGAGCGTGATGCCGCTTTCGGACGCTGACTGACCACTTCCTTCCGGAGCTCTAATCCCCCATGCCGAACGACGCCGAAAAGCCTCCGAGTACCATCCACACGCGCGGCTGCGACTCCAGCAACGCCGCGGCCATCGAGGCCCTCACCCGTCGACTGATGTCGAGCGGAAAAAAGAAGCGCGCCTCCCCTCCCAAATTTCCGATCAGCGAACGCACCAATGCCTTCCGCCGGCAGTTCTTCCCGCAGGCGACTCTCGCCGAGTGGAATGACTGGCAGTGGCAGGTGCGCAACCGCATCCGTTCGCTCGACGGGCTCTCGCGCATCCTCAATCTCTCGGATGACGAGCGCGCGGCGATCGAACGCCACAGCGGCTCGCTGCCCGTCGGCGTCACGCCCTATTACTTGAGCCTCTTCGACCGCGACAACCCGCAGCAGCCGCTGCGCCGGACGCATATCCCGGTCGGCACCGAATACCTTAAGACGCCAGGCGAGGCCGACGATCCGCTCGGCGAGGACCACGACACCGAGGTCGAGGGGCTGGTCCATCGCTACCCCGACCGCGTGCTGTTCCTCACCACCGGCTTCTGCTCGACCTATTGCCGCTACTGCACGCGCAGCCGCATGGTCGGCGAGGGCGGCGGCGAGTACAGCTTCAGCTACAAGCAGTGGGAGAACGCGCTCGCCTATCTGCGCAAGACGCCGCAAGTGCGCGATGTGCTGCTTTCCGGCGGAGACCCGCTGACGCTATCCGACGACCGGCTCGACTGGCTGCTCTCGCGGCTTCGCGAGATCCCGCATATCGAGTTCGTGCGCGTCGGCTCCAAGGTGCCCGTGGTGCTGCCGCAGCGGATCACCGGCAAGCTCGCCAAGATCCTGCGCAAGCACCGCGCTTGGCTCTCTATCCACTATACGCATCCGGACGACGTGACGCCGGAGGTGCGCTTCGCCGCCGACCGGCTCGCCGACAACGGTATCGTCATGGGCAGCCAGACGGTTCTGCTGAAGGGCATCAACGACGATGCCGAGGTCATGAGGAAGCTCATGCATGAGCTCCTCAAGATCCGGGTGAAGCCCTACTACCTTTATCAATGCGACCCGATCACCGGCTCCTCTCATTTCCGCACCTCGGTCGACAAGGGGCTCGAGATCATCGAGGCGCTGCGCGGCCATACCACCGGCTATGCGGTGCCGCACTACGTGATCGATGCACCCGGCGGCGGCGGCAAGATTCCGCTGCTCCCGGACTATGTCGTCGGCCGCGAGGGCGACGATCTGCTGATCCGTAACTTCGAGGGGAACGTGTATCGCTACGCCGACCCTGAGGGGCGGGTGGGGCGGGATCGGCGAACGGCCTTCGCGCAAGCGGCGGAGTAGAACTCCGGCGTCTCCATGCGCGTCGGCTTCACCTACGATTTGCGGGACGATTACCTCAGGGCTGGGTACAGCCTCGAGGAGACCGCCGAGTTCGACAGCGTCAACACGATCGAGTCGATCGAGGGGGCGCTGACCGGGCTCGGCCATGAGGTCGAGCGCATCGGCAACATCAAGGCCCTGGCGGCCCGCCTTGTCGAAGGCAGGCGCTGGGACCTGGTCTTCAATATCTGCGAGGGCATGCATGGCATCGGCCGCGAGGCGCAGGTGCCGGCGTTGCTCGAGGCCTATGCGATTCCCTTCACTTTTTCCGACGCGCTGGTGATGGCGCTGACCCTCCACAAGGGCCTCACCAAGAACGTCGTCCGCGCGCACGGCATTCCCACGGCCGACTTCGTCGTCGTCGCCAAGCCCGAAGAGGCGGAGCGTGTGGCACTGCCGTTCCCGCTATTCGTCAAGCCGGTCGCGGAAGGTACCGGCAAGGGTATCGGCGGCAAGTCGCGGGTGGGGAGCAAGGCCGACCTGATCGAGAGCTGCCGCGACATCATCGCGACATACAGGCAGCCAGCGATCGTCGAGACCTTCCTGCCGGGGCGGGAGTTCACCGTCGGCCTCGTCGGCGAAGGGACCGAGACCCGCTCGATCGGCGCGCTCGAGGTCGGGTTCCTCGGCACCGCCGAGAGCACGATCTACGGGCTCGTGAACAAGGAAGAATGCGAGACGCGCATCACGTACACGCTGGTCAAGGACGAGACGGCGCGCGCCGCCGAGAAGGTCGCGATCCGCGCTTGGCAGGTGCTGAACTGCCGCGATGCAGGCCGCATCGACCTCCGCTGCGATGCCCAGGGTCGACCGGCCTTCATCGAAGTCAATCCGCTCGCCGGCATGAACCCGCTCCATTCGGATCTGCCGATCCTTGCGACCCAGGCCGGCATCCCCTATCAGAAGCTGGTCGAGATGATCGTCCAGTCCGCGAGCCAAAGGGTGGTTAGGCGCGCATGAGGAGTGGGGGACGTTCCGTCGCGATCGTCCATGGCCGCGTCGCGCCCGACGCGCCGCCGGACGAGCAGGACACGCTGCTGCAGGTGACCGAGGTTTCGGCCCAGCTCGCCGCGCTCGGCTGGAAGCCGGTACCGATTCCGGTCGATCTCAATCTGCAACGCCTGTCCGATCGCCTGAAGCGGCTGAAGCCGGCCTTCGCCTTCAATCTCGTCGAGTCGCTCGACGGTAAGGGCGCCTTGATCGGCGTGGTGCCGCAGCTCCTCGATGCGATGGGGATCGCTTATACCGGCTGCTCGGCCGACGCGATCGTTGCCACCGCGAGCAAGCTCAGCGCCAAGCGCGCCATGGATGTCGCGGGCATCGACACCGCGGCATGGATCGAGCCTGAGGATCTGGCTGCCGGCCAAATCCCTGATGGCCGCTTCATCGTCAAATCGGTGTGGGAACACGCCTCGATCGGTCTCGACGCCTCTTCGATCGGCGAAGGCGCGGCGTTGCGCGAGATCCAGGCCGAGCGCGAGGCGCGCTTCGGCGGCGGCTGGTTCGCCGAGGCCTTCATCGACGGCCGCGAGTTCAATCTCGCGCTGATCGGCTCCGCGGGAGCGCCGCGCCTGTTGCCGCCGGCGGAGATCGAGTTCGTCGGCTTTGCGCCGGACCAGCCGCGGCTTGTCGACTACGCGGCCAAGTGGGATCCGGAATCGCACGCCTACAACAACACGCCGCGCCGCTACGATTTCGACGGCGACGACGTGCTGCTCGCGCGCCTGGAAGCGATGGCGCGGCACTGCTGGCGGCTCTTCCGTCTTTCCGGCTGCGCGCGCGTGGACTTTCGTGTCGACGGGCGCGGGCGGCCCTGGGTGCTGGAAGTGAATGCCAACCCTTGTCTCGCCAGCGATGCCGGCCTCGTCGCCGCCGCGCGCCGTGTCGGCCTCGACCAGGCTGACATCGTGCGCGAGATCGTGCGCTCCCTCGACCTCGAACCGGCCCGCCAGGCCGCCGTCGGCTGACATGCCCATGCTCCGCTCCGGCGCGAAGCCGGAGGATCGCCTTGCCGTGCGCCGTCTCGTCGCCTCGACTGGCTTCTTCTCTGCCAGCGAGGAGGAGATCGCGGTCGAGCTTGTCGACGACGCGTTGGCCAAGGGCGAGGTTGCCAGCGGCTACCGCTTCATCTTCGCTGAGGACGCCGGCCAACCGGTCGGCTACGTCTGTTTCGGTCCGATCGCCGGCACCGAGGCCAGCCATGACCTCTACTGGATCGTCGTCGACAACACGCGTCGCGGCAGGGGCGTCGGCCGGTTTCTGGAGCAGGCCTGCGCCGAGGCGGTGCGCGGGCTCGGCGGCAGGCGGATCTATGTCGATACATCCTCGCGCGACCAATATGCGCCTACCCGCGCTTTCTATCTCGCCTGCGGTTATCGCGAGGCGGCCCGGCTCGACGACTTCTATGCGGCGGGCGACGGTAAGGTGATCTTCGTCAAGTCACTGGACTGACAAGCCGCATTCGGCGCAGCCTAAGAGCGGTAGCCTCGACCCTCGATGGAACGTCTCGCGATGCTGGCCGCCTTCTTCGGATTCGTGCGGGACATGGCCTGGGAGCTGGTGGTGCTCCAGTTGAATCCATTCCTGGCATTCGCGGCGTTCGCTGCCGCTGGCGGTCTCGGTCTGTGGGTCGCGATGCAGTTGTTCCGCCGATGAGCCGCATGAACTTCTATGCCGGCGGCGGGCTCGACCGCCTCGCTCATCTCCGCACTGAGGAAGGGTGGGTCACGCGCGTTCTTGGTGAAGGCCGTGCGCATGTGGTCGCGGTCTGGCAGACGCGTAACCTCGTGATCGCCGGTGACCAGCCGCAGGCGGCGCTGCTTTCGGTCGACGCGGTGCGCGGTTGGCTCGACGAGGCGCGGGTGCTTGCCGTCCTCGGCGAAGGCGGCGAGCGCATGCACCTCGCCATCGACGTCTCGCATTGGAGCGAGGAGGAGGCACAGCGCCGCGCCGCCGGCCTCGGCGAGTGGACCGATCTCAGGCGCGTCGGGCCGCTGATGGGCCGCGAGGATGGATCGCTGCTCGCCTATGCGCGCGGACTGATGTGGTGGCATGCGCGGCATCGTTTCTGCGGCGTCTGCGGCGCCCCGACCGAGAGCGTCGAGGCGGGGCATGTCCGTCGCTGTACGGCGCCCGAGTGCAAGGCGAGCCATTTCCCGCGCACCGACCCGGCCGTGATCATGCTCGTCCATGACGGCGACCGTGCGCTGCTCGGCCGCCAAAAGGTCTGGCCGCCCGGCATGTATTCGACCCTCGCCGGATTCCTCGAACCAGGCGAGAGCCTGGAGGAGACGGTGGCGCGCGAGGTGTTCGAGGAGTCGGGCATCCGGGTATCCGATGTCCGCTACCACTCCTCGCAACCCTGGCCCTTCCCGGCCTCGCTGATGATCGGCTTCCAGGTGACGGCGGCGAGCCGCGAGATCAAGCTCGCCGAGAGCGAGCTCGAGGATTGCGCCTGGTTCTCGCGGGCCGAGCTCCGCGACTTCGGCGCGCAGGGTAAAGCTCTACCGCGAATGGATTCCATCGCCCGGCGGCTTATCGAGGACTGGCTGGTTCAAGGCTGATACGCTGGATCTTGAGGCGTGTTCTCATCGCCGCCACAAATGGTAGCGATGCTCGCCTTTCGTTCGCATCAGAGTGGTACCGATTCGTTCCAACGGGACCGAAAGAGAACACGCATTTTCGCCTTCAAGCAATTTCCCTCGCCACGATCCAAGGCTGTGGCATGGTGCACGCCCCGATGCCGATCCTCTCCATCCAATCCTCCGTCGTCTTCGGTCACGTTGGAAACTCGGTCGCCGCCCTGCCGCTGATGCGGCTGGGCCACGAGGTGTGGCGGCTCGACACTGTCGCCTTCTCCAACCACCCGGGCCACGGCAGCTTCTCCGGCCGCGTCGTGCCGCCAGCCGAACTCGCCGAGCTGCTGCGTGGCCTGAAGACCCTCGGCGTGCTCAAGGATTGCCGTGGCGTGCTCTCGGGCTATCTCGGCGAGGCGGGAACCGCGGCGGTGGTGGCCGACGCCGTCTCGTCGGTGAAGAGCGCGAACCCCCAGGCGGTCTACCTGCTGGATCCGGTCATCGGCGATGCCGGGCGCGTCTTCGTGCGCCCCGGCGTGCCTGAGGCGATTGCCGAGAAGCTGCTGCCCCTGGCCGATATGTGCACGCCAAACGTCTTCGAGCTCGAGCAGCTCACCGGCATGACCGTGATCGATCTCGAATCCGCGCGCGTTGCCGCGCATGCGCTGAGACGGCGGGGGCCGAGGACCGTGGTGGTCACCGGCCTGCCGGAGAATGGCCGCATCTCGACCATCGCCGTTACCAACCGGGGAGCGTGGCGGGTGACCGCGCCCCGCGTCGACCGTCCGCTCAATGGCACCGGCGACCTGATCTCGGCGCTGATCCTCGGCCACTATCTCGACAAGGGCTCGATCGCCGAGGCGCTCGGGCTCGCGGCTTCGGGCATGGCCGAGGCGATCGCGGCGACCGTCGCGTCAGGCCGGCGCGAGTTGGCGCTGGTGCCGGCGCTGGAGCGCATCGTGCACCCGCCTAAGCCTATCCAGGTCGAGACGCTCGACTAGGTCGCGGCGCCTCAGGGCGCCTCATAGGCGATGTAGCGGACGATCTTCCAGCTTCCGTCCGCCTGCTTGCGGAAGATGTCCATGCCCGGCTCCTCGGCCTTGATCGTCCCTGCCGTGTCCGGTCTGGCGATCGTCAGCGTCCAAACGAGGCGCACGACGGCGAGGTCCCCCGAAACCAGGATCTCCTTGATTTCCAGCGCATAGGTATAGGTCTTCGACCGATCGGCGAGTGATCGTTGGAGAAGATCGCAGATCGCCTGATAGTCGCGCTCGGGGAAGCCGCGGTAGTCGTAGCGCAGCTCGGTGGCGAAGAGATCGCAGATGGTGCCGGCATTGCGGGCGTTGAAGTCCGCCGTCCATCGCGCGAGCGCGGCGCGGATCGCCGCCTCGGCCTCCGCAGCCGGCTGCGCGGATGAAGCGGACGCCCCTCCGAGGAGCAGGAGACCGATCAGCAGAGTCCGGATGCCGCGCCGTATCATCGCCGCCTCCCTCTTCATCGTCTCGCCATCACGGTATGGATCACCAGCGCCGAGACGACAACGGAGCCGCCCCCCAGGACCCAGGGTCCCGGGTTTTCGCCGAAGACGAGCCAGACCCAGAGCGGCCCGAGCGCGACCTCGACCAGCGCGAGCAGCGACGAGGTCGCGGCGGGGATGTGCCGGGCGCCGTTGGTGAACAGCGCCATGCCGACGCCGAGCTGGCCCGCACCGAAGAAGATCAGGAGCGGCCATTCGCCCTGCGGCACGTCGAGGGGCGAGGCGAGAGGCAGAGACACCATTGCTGCGAAGACGGCGGAGAGGAATCCGCCCGGCACCATCGGCACCTGCGGCCGGGAGCGCACGATGACGACGGAGCACGAGAAGAAGAACGCACTCGAAAAGGCGAGTCCCGTGCCCAGCAGATCGGCGCCGCTCGGCATGCGACCGAACATGATGCCGACGCCGAGGATGGCGACGAGGATGGCGATCCAGGTGCGGGGCTCGATCGGCTCGCCCAGGAGCACGCGTGCCAGGAGGCCGGCGATCATCGGTGCCAGCGCCTGGAGCATCAGCGCATTGGCGACCGACGTGAGTCCGAGCGCGAGGACAAAGCTGATGGAGGCGGCGGCGAAGCAGGCACCGATGAGAACGGCCGACCATCCCGAGGCGCGGAAGGCCTGCCAGGGGAGCCGGCGCTCGCTGATCCAGAGATAGAGGATCAGGAAGCCAGCCGAGCTGACCGAACGCCAGAAGATGATCGTCCAGGTATCCGCGGTGACCGAGCGGACGATGAGCCCGCCGGAGCTCCAGACGATCGTCGCCGCCATCACCAACAGGAAGCCGCGGGTATAGGCGGACACGGAAACTAGCGGGCGAGCGCGGAGGCGAGCCTGTTGCCGACCGCCTTGCGGAGATCCTGGATGCCCGTCTCGACATGGCGGGTCGGATGCACGCGGTTGGTCAGCAGCGACCAGGCATAGCCGCGGTCGAAGTCGATCCATACCCCGGTACCGGTGAAGCCGGTATGGCCGATGGTCGCCGGCGAGCAGTCGTCGCCGCCGGACCATCCTTCATGATGATGCTGCCAGCCGAGATTGTTCGTCGGCGAGTGGCGCTTGCGGATCTCGGCCATGGAGTCCGGCTTCAGCACCTTGCCGTTCATCAGGTCGCGGGCGTAGCGCAGCACGCCGTCGATCGTGCCGAAGAGACCGGCATGGCCGGCGAAGCCGCCAAGGCTGTAGGCGTTCTCGTCATGCACCTGGCCTGCGATCACCCGCCGCCGCCACATGCAGTGCTCGGTCGCGGCGAAGCTCTTCTGCTTCGGCAGGAAGCCCAGTCCCGGGCCGCGCGGCAGCTTCGCCAGCGCCTTGCCGCGGCAGCGCTCGACCAGGATGCCGAGCAGGATGAAGTTGATGTCCGAATAGACATTGGCGCCAAACGCCCAGTCCTTCTGCAGGATATGCGCCTTGAGCGTCTCGGGATCGTTCCCCCAGGTGTAGATCGGCTCGACCGCCGGCAATCCGGTCTGGTGCGAGAGGCACTGGCGCGGCGTCAGCTTCCGGATCGGATGCGCAGCGACGTACTGGTGCAGGTCCGGGATGTGCCTGGAGAGCGGATCGTCGAGCGAGATGAGGCCGTCTTCGACCAGCTTCATGACCTCGGTCGTCGTCGCCACCACCTTGGTGACGCTGGCGAGGTCGAACCAGGTCGCCCGCGTCAGCTTCCGCTTCTTCGGCACTTTCTGCGCGAGACCCGAGACGCGCACGGCGATCTTCCCGGACGGTGTGACCGCCCCCAGGATTGCGCCGGGGATGCGCCCCGAGGCGACCGCCTCTTCGGCGGGGGCGAAGGCCTCGCGGACCGCAGCGTCGAGGGTCAAGCCGCCTTCCTGGCGCGATGAAGCACGCCGCCAGTCATCGGCTTCGGCGCACCTGTCGTGGTCGGAACGCTGAGATTGAGGCCGCGGAGGCTGCGGACGGCGAGGAAGGCGAAACACTGCGCCTCGAGGAAGTCGCCCTGCCATCCGACGGCATCGACCGGCGCGACCGGCGCCTTCAGCGCCTCGGCCAGCGACTGCATGATCGTCGGGTTGAGGCGGCCGCCGCCGGTGACGAGCCAGCGCTTCGGCTTGCCCGGCAGGTGATCGAGCGAACGCCGCACCGTCTCGACCGTGAAGGCGACCAGCGTCGCCGCGCCGTCGGCCGGCGAGAGGCCCTGCACCGGCGTCGCCGGGAAGTCGTTGCGGTCGAGCGACTTCGGCGGCTTCAGCGCGAAATAGCGATTGTCCATCAGCTTCGCGAGCGCGGCCTTGTCGACCTTGCCGGTCGCGGCAAGCCTGCCCTCGGCGTCATAGGACTTGCCGGTGTGCTTCAGCATCCAGTCGTCGATCATCGCGTTCGCAGGACCGGTGTCGAAGGCGATCGCCGTCTCGCCGTCGAGGTAGGTCACGTTGCCGACGCCGCCGAGATTGAGCACGGCGAGCGGACGGTCTTCGAGATCCTTGGCGAGCGCACGATGATAGAGCGGTGCCAACGGCGCACCCTGGCCGCCGGCGCTGAGGTCGGCGTCGCGGAAGCGGTTGATCACGTCGATCCCGAGCCGCTCTGCCATCAACGCGCCATCGCCGAGCTGGTAGGTCACGCGCTTGTCGGGCCGGTGCAGGATGGTCTGGCCATGAAAGCCGACGACCGCGATCTTGCGGCGATCGATGCCGGCGCCTTTGAGAAGCTGCTCGACCGCCTTGATCTGCGCCTCGGTCACGCGACGGTCGATCTCGGCATGGTTGCCGGTCTCGGCGCGCTTGGCGTCCGCGACCAGCGCGCGGAGATCGACCGAAAGGTCGTCGGGGTAGGGGTAGGTCGTGGCCGGACCGAACTCGGTCACCCGCTCGCCGTCGGTATCGATCACGGCGACGTCGATGCCGTCCATCGAGGTCCCGCTCATCAGCCCGAGGGCGGTCACGATCTTGCTCATTCTCGCCTCGTTAACCGTCGAATCGGCGGGATCATGGGGGATGGCCGGATCGCCTCCAAGCACAAGTTGCAGCAACCGGAAAAGCCGCTTCGGCCTGTGTTGACGGCGGCCCTGCGGCCGTGTGAGATGGGTCGATTTCGCTTGGGAGGAAAGCCCTATGATCCGTCTCGTCAGGCGCGCCGCCTTCGCGGCCGCGCTCGTCGTTCCGCTGGCCGCCACGGCCCAGGTCCTGGAGGTCGCGACCGACGCCTCGCCGGTCGGCCTCGACCCGCACGTCGCCACCGCCTTCTCGACCGCTCTGGTCAACGGCAACATCTATGAAGGCCTGACTTCGGTCGACAAGGACCTCAAGGTCGTTCCGGCCGTCGCCGAGTCGTGGACGATCTCGCCGGACGGCAAGACCTACGTCTTCAAGATCCGCAAGGGCGGCACCTTCCACAACGGCAAGCCGATCACCGCGGCAGACGTCGTCTACTCCTTCGAGCGCGTGCTCAAGAAGGAGACCGGATCCCCATACGCCAGCCGCTTCGCACTGGTGAAGGCGGCGACCGTGCAGGGCGAGGACGTCAAGGTCGAGCTCTCCGATCCCTCCGCGCCGTTCCTCTCGCAGCTGATCGTGCTCTCGATCGTGCCGTCCAACCACGGCGACCTGCAGCGCGAAGCCAACGGCACCGGACCCTTCAAGCTGACGCAATGGGTACCGGATACCTACCTGCAGCTCACCAAGCATGACGGCTACTGGGACAAGAGCATGCCGAAGCTCGGCGGCCTCAAGATCAATATCGTGCCGGAAGCCTCGACCCGCCAGGTCGGCATCTCGACCGGCATCTACCAGTTCATGCCGTCGATCGATGCCTCGACAGCGGTCGCGCTCAAGGGCAACCCGACGGTCAAGCTGCTGGAGACGCGCGACCTCGCTTACTCGCTGGTAGGATTCAACACCACGGTCGCGCCCTTCGACAAGCCGCAGGTCCGCGAGGCGTTCAACCTCGCCCTTGACCGCGCGAAGATCGTACAGGCCGCCTATTTCGGCCATGCCGTTCCCGGCGGCCCGCTGTCGCCGGCGCTGACCGAGTGGGCGACCCCGGTCTCGCAGTTCTCCTGCTACGCGCATGACGCGAACAAGGCGAAGGCGCTGCTCAAGGAAGCCGGCTTCTCCGGCGACGTGCCGGTGACGCTCAAGGTGCTGGGCTCGATCCAGACCGTCCGCGACGTCGCCCAGGTGGTGCAGGCGCAGCTCAACGCCGCGGGCTTCAAGGCCCAGCTCGAGATCCAGGAACAGGGCAAGTTCATCCAGGACTGGCGGAACTCGAACTTCGAGGCCTTCGTCTCGCAGAACGGCGGCAGCCCGGACCCGGACGACTATTTCTACCGGACCTTCCGCACCGGTGGCTCGACCAACGTGTTCAAGTACTCGAACCCGGAGCTCGACAAGCTGCTCGACGAAGCCCGCACCATGCAGGACCAGGCGAAGCGCAAGGCGGCCTACGCCCAGGCGCAGCAGACCCTGGCCTGCCGCGGTCCGATCTCGCATATCGCCTATGCGACGCTGTTCACCGCCGTGCGCAGCAATGTGCAGGGCTATGAGCTGATCGCCACGCGTTCGACCCGCTACCTGCGCGAGACCTCGCTCGCGCGCTAGCGGTTAGTCCCGGTCCGCTCCCCGGCGACGGGGAGGCGGGAAGCACAGGGCCTCGCTCCGGGCACTCTCGGAGCGAGGCCGATCTTTTGGTAGATGTCCCCGATGCTTCGCGTCCTTGCCCAGCGTCTGCTCGACCTGATGGTCGTCCTTTGGGGCTTGTCGGCGCTCGTCTTCCTGATGATCCGCTTCATCCCCGGCGATGCCGTGCAGATCATGCTCGGTGCCAATGTCGAGATCACGCCCGACCGGCTGGAAGCGCTCTACAAGAAGATCGGCCTCGATAAGTCGCTGCTCGAGCAATACATGAGCTGGATCGGCGGCGTGCTGGTCGGCGATTTCGGCACGTCGCTGTGGACCGGCGCGCCGGTCGGCGAGGAGATACTCGCCCGCCTCGGGGTCACGGTCGAGCTTCTGGCGCTCTCGCTCGGAACGGCGGTGGCGATCGCCATCCCCGCCGGCTGCCTCATGGCCTATGTGCGGCGCTCGGCGTCCGACTATATCGTCCGCGTCGTCACTATCATTGGCGTCACCATGCCGTCCTTCTGGCTCGGCATCATCCTGATCCTCGCCGCCTACAAGTTCTTCCCGGGCTTCGCCTCGATCGGCTACGTGCCGTTCCGCGACGATCCGCTCGGCAACCTCTCCCGTATGATCCTGCCGACGGTGTCCCTGGCGCTGCCGATCCTGGCGTCCCTCTCGCGCATCATGCGCTCGGCCATGCTGGACGCGCTCGGCCAGGACTATGTCCGCACGGCGCGCGCGAAGGGCGTCAGCGAGACCATGGTGATCTTCCGCCATGCGCTCCGCAACGCGCTGATCCCCTTCGTGACCGCCGTCGGCATCACCGCGGGATATCTCTTCGGCGGCGCCATCGTGGTCGAGCAGGTCTTCGCGCTTCCCGGGCTCGGCCGCCTCGTCATCGGCGCCATCGCCGAGCGCAACTATCCCCTGATCCAGGCGACGATCCTGCTCGTCACATCCGGCTTCGTCGTCATCAACTTCCTCGTCGACATGCTCTATGTCGCGATCGACCCGCGGGTGAGGGAGGCGTGATGCTACCGCGTCACCCCCTCGTCCTGGTCGGCGGTGCGCTGGTCTTCATCCAATGCGCGCTCGCGATCTTCGCGCCCCTGATCGCGCCCTACGATCCGATCGGCCAGAACATCATCAACCGCATGGAAGCGCCGAGCCTCAGCTTCCTGCTCGGTGCCGACCAGTTCGGCCGCGACAACTTCTCGCGCATTCTCTACGGCTACCGTGCCTCGCTCGCGGTCTCGCTGGTGTCGGTCACCATCGCCCTCATCGTCGGTGGCTCGCTCGGCGTCATCTCCGCCTATTATCGCGGCTGGACCGACCGCGTCGTCATGCGCTGCATGGACGTGCTGTTCGCCTTCCCGCTGATCTTGCTCGCGATCGCCATCATCTCGCTCCTCGGTCCCAGGCAATGGACCACGGCGATCGCCATTGGCATCGTGTACACGCCGATATTCGCGCGGCTGCTGCGCGGACCGGCGCTGGTGCTGGCGGAGAGCGAGTTCGTCGTCTCCGCCCGCGCCATCGGCGCTGGCGATCTCCGCATCCTGCTCCGCCACATCTTGCCGAACCTCGCCAGCGTCATCCTGGTGCAGGCGAGCCTGTCGCTCTCGACCGCGATCCTGGTCGAGGCCTCGCTGTCCTTCCTCGGCATCGGCACGCAGCCGCCGACGCCTTCCCTCGGCCTCATGCTGGCGGAGAGCCGGAGCTATGCGCTGATCTCGCCCTGGACCTCGATCTTCGCCGGCGTCGCGATCCTCACATCATCGCTCGGCTTCAACTTGCTCGGCGACGGCCTTCGCGACACCCTCGACCCGAGGCTCAAGGGCACCGAATGAGCGATGTCTCGCTGCGGCCTGCTGCGCCTGCCGATGTCGAGGCGCTGGCAAGGGTCGCGCACGACTCCTTTCACGAGGCCTTCGCCTCGATCATGAGCCCGGCCGCGCTCGCGCAGCGCCCGCTCGCCTTCTTCGTCGAGCGTTTCTCCTCACAGTGGCCCGACCTCGTCGCTGCGCTGGATGGGAAGCGGATCGTCGGCTTCTCATTGGTGCGGAATGGCCACATCGACATGCTCTTCATTGCTCCCGACGCGCAGGCGCGCGGCGTCGGCAAGGTCCTTCTCGAAGATGCGGAAGCGGGTGGTGCGAGGACCTTGGAATGTTTCCGTGACAACCACTTGGCCCGCGCCTTCTACGAGAAGCACGGCTGGCGCCTGACCTCGTCGCTGCGCCGCACCTTCTGCGGTGAGGAGTACGACTTCGTCACTTACGCCAAAGGCGCCTGACGTTAACCATGTGACGCCAGTCACAGCCGCCCGAGACCTCCTTCCGTAAGGTTAATCCTTCGCGCGGGTAGGGAAGCCCAAGGGGGTGTCTGTGGCGCCTCTCGTCCGTCTTCTGCTCGTCTTTGCCGTCATCTCGATCGGAGCGCCGGTTGCCGGTTTCCTCGTCGCTCCCAGCGGCAAGTCGATCGACCTTTCCGACGACGTCGGAACGGCTCCGCCGCCTCCCCCTGCTCGCCCTGTCGCGGTCGTCTCGGCAGCGTTGCCGAGCGTCGAACCCGAGATCGGCTGGTGGTGGAATCCGGACGAACCCGGGCGCGGCTTCCTGATCGACCGTAGCGGCGACCAGATAATGGTCGGCACGCTCGCCTACGAGGCCGACGGTCGCGCCGCCTGGTACATGAGCGCCGGCGTGATCCACTGCGGCGCCGAGTTCAACGGTTCCCTCGTCGCTTATAGCGGCGGTCAGACGCTCAACGGGCGTTTCCGGAAGGCCAGCGCGACCCGCGAGGCCGGACGCATCGCCATCCGCTTCCTGAGCACGACCCAGGCGACGCTGGCGCTTCCCGGCGGGCGCGTCGTACCGCTCGAGCGCTATCGCCTTGATGGCGGCGGCGAGACCGATTTCGAGCCCGAGGCCGGCTGGTGGTGGAATCCCGCCGAGCCCGGCCGGGGCTTCGCTGTCGAGATCCGCAACGGTACCATCCTGTGAAATCGCGTCCAATATTGACCCCACCCCGGAAGTCCCTTACAGCATTGATATTATTTTAGGAAACGGGAATTTAGGGGGCCACTTTTCGCGTCCAATTGCGACCCCA
>VGEH01000062.1 GCA_016869375.1 Alphaproteobacteria bacterium
TGCGTATGCGGCTATATAGTCGCCGTGCCCGACACCCGTGTCCCGCCCGGTTCCGGCCTGTCCTTTTGTACCGCGGCGCGCGTGCGGAAGGCGGCGCGCGTTGTCTCGCTGATCTTCGACCGGCACCTCGAACCCTATGGCCTGACGATCACGCAGTTCGGATTGCTCGCCTACATCAATACCTTCGACGGCATCGGCATCGGCGAGCTGGCCGGGAAGCTGGTGATGGATCCGACCACGGTAACGCGCAATTTGCGCCCGTTGCAGGGCCGTGGGCTCGTAGCCTTCGCCGCCGATCCCAAGGATAAGCGCGCTAGACAGCTGCACCTGACCGCCGCCGGACGCGATGCCTACAAGACCGCCAAGCCCGGCTGGGCCAAGGCGCAGCACGAGGTCGAATCCACGCTGGGCAGTGCCGACACGACCTCGCTGCATGTCTCGCTCGACCGCGCGCTCGAGAAGCTGACCGCGTGAGCGCTCGTACGGCCCAAATACCTGCATATGCAGGAGAAAGTCGGAGCCCCATGCCTGACGACGCCACGCCGATCGCGCTCCGACCGACCGCGAACCCGCTGGTGACCGGCCCGATCCTGCCGACGCTGATGCGCTTGAGCCTGCCCAACATGGCGGCGATGATCGCGGCCGCGCTGGTCGCGATTGCCGAGACGATCTATGTCGGTTTTCTCGGCACCGCCGCGCTCGCCGGCATGGCGCTGGTCTTCCCCATGATCATGCTGCAGCAGATGATGTCGGCCGGTGCGATCGGCGGCGGCATCTCCTCCGCGATCGCCCGCGCGCTCGGCCATGGCGATATCGTGCGGGCGCGGTCGCTCGCCGTGCATGCCGTCGTCATCGGCCTGCTCCTGGGCCTCGGCATCACGCTCCTGTTCCTCGTGCTCGGGCCTGCCATCTACGGGCTGCTCGGCGGCCGCGACGATGCGCTCGGCGAGGCGCTCGCCTATTCGAATGTCGCCTTCCTCGGCGCGACCGCGATCTGGCTCACCAACACCTTCGCCTCGATCATCCGCGCCGGCGGCAATATGCGCGTGCCTTCGGCGACACTGCTTGTCGCATCGGCCGTCCAGGTCGTGCTCGGCGGCGGGCTCGGCCTCGGCCTCGGTCCTTTGCCGAGGCTCGGCATGGCCGGCGTCGCGCTCGGTCAGATCGTCGCCTTCATCGGTGCCACGCTTTATCTCTGGTGGTTCCTTACCTCCGGCCGGGCGCGCGTGCCGCTCGACTTCCGCGGCGTGTGGCTCAACCGCGAGCATTTCGGCGACATCCTCAAGGTCGGTGCGCTGGCCTGCATCTCCTCGTTCCAGACGGTGCTGACCATCCTGATCCTGACGCGGCTGGTCGCCGAGTTCGGCACCGAGGCGCTGGCCGGATACGGCATCGGCACCCGACTCGAATTCCTGCTGATCCCGATCACCTTCGCGATCGGTGTCGCCTGCGTGCCGATGGTCGGCATGGCGGTCGGCGCGGGCAACATCGCCCGCGCGCGCCGCATCTCCTGGACTGCCGGCACGCTCGCCGCGGTGATCATGGGCGCGATCGGGCTGGCTGGCGCACTCGCGCCCGGCCTCTGGGCCTCGCTGTTCACGCAGGACCCGGCGGTGCTCGCCTCTGCGGCCACCTATCTCCGCTGGGCCGGCCCGGCCTATGGCTTCTTCGGCCTCGGGCTCTGCCTCTATTTCTGTGCGCAGGGCGCCGGCAAGGTGCTGGGGCCGGTGCTGGCCGGCACGCTCCGGCTGGCGGTGGTTGCGGCGGGCGGCTGGCATCTCGCCTCCATCGAGGCCGAGACCTGGACGCTGTTTGCGCTGGTCAGCGTCGCGATGGTCGTCTACGGCGTCGCCACCGCGCTCGCGATCCGCGGGTCGAAGTGGGGAGCGGCCTAATGCTTGTAGTCGGGCTCTTCCTTGTCGAGGATCCGCTTCATCGCCGCGAGCTGTAGCGCGGCGTAGGAAGCGCCGCCCTTGTCGACGCGCTCCAGCACGTCGGCATGGACATGCGGCTCGACCTGCTGCAGCTCCCAGCCGGTCTTCATCGCATCCAGCTGCCAGCCGCAGAGCTCCTCCAGGAACTCGAGCCGCGTCCAGGCCTCGGCCGCGGTGTCGCCGCAGACCAGCGGCCCGTGGTTGCGGAGCATGATCGTGTGATCCTTCGGCCCCATCAGGCTGGCGACGCGCGTGCCTTCCTCCCAGGAAAGCGCGAGGCCGCCGTAGTTCTCGTCATAGGCGGTGCGGCCGACATAGCCCAGCGCGCTCTGATGTGCGAGCGCGAGCTTGGCGCCCTTGATCATGCAGAGCGCGGTCGCCTTCGGCATATGCGTGTGCAGGACGCATTTGGCGGCGGGGATCGCCTTGTGCACCGGCGCGTGCAGGAAGAAGGCGGTGTCGTCGACGCCGTGCTGGCCCTCGATGATCTTCCGATCGAAGGTGCAGTGGACGAGGTTGGAGGCGGTCACCTCCGACCAGTAGAGCCCCTCCGGCGTCACCAGGAACTCGTCCTCGGTGCCCGGCACCATCAGGCTGAAATGATTGCCGACGCCGCTCTGGAAGCCCTTGCGATAGGCCCAGCGGCAGATCACCGCCAGATCCACCCGCGCTTGCCAGAGCTCCGCATCGTTCCGCATGTCAGTCGTCTCCCGTAGCGCCTTAAGCGGAGCCTGACGGCCCGCTTCCGTCAACCGCATTCGCCAGCCGATGGCGCAGCACCACGTCGAGGAAGGCTGTGCCATAGCGCTTGAGTTTTGCCTCGCCGATGCCGTGGATGCCGAGCAGCTGCTCCTTGGTCGTCGGCTGGATCGAGGCGAGCTCGATCAGCGTCTTGTCCGGGAAGATCACATAGGCCGGCTGGCGCTGCGCCTTGGCCAGGGTCGTGCGCAACGCCTTGAGCGCCGCCAGCAGCGACCCGTCCGCGCCGTCGTTCACCGCCTGGACTTCCGCCGCGCGCCGCTTCGCCTTCTTGCCGGTCACGCGGTTGGCAACATCGGTGCGGAGGTCGATCTTCTCCTCGCCCCGCAGCACGCGGCGCCCGCGCTCGGTCAGGGTCCAGCGGCCATGCTCGACGATGTCGAGGGAGATCAGCCCGCCGGCATAGATCTGGCGCAGGATCGAGCGCCAGGAATTGACGTCGCGGTCCTTTCCGATGCCGAAGGTCTTGAGCGTGTCGTGGCCGTAGCGCTGGATCGCCTCGGTGGCGTTGCCGGTCAGGATATTGACCAGATGCTCGGTGCCGAAGCGTTCGCCGGTGCGCAGGATCGCCGACATCGCCTTCTGCGCCTCGACCGTGCCGTCGAAAACGGCGATATCGCCCTGGCAGAGATCACAGCGTTCGCAGCGCATCTCTGAGGTCTCGCCGAAATACGCGAGCAGGGTCTGGCGCCGGCAGCGCGGCGACTCGCAGAGGGCGACCAGCGCGTTGAAGCGCTGGCGCTCGATGCGCTTGCGCTCTTCGCTGGTCTCGCCTTCCTCGATCTGGAGGCGGCGAAGGCGCATGTCGTCGAGGCCGTAGAGGGTCAGTGTGTCGGCCGGCAGCCCGTCGCGGCCGGCGCGGCCGATCTCCTGGTAATAGGCTTCGACGTTCGAGGGCAGGTCGGCATGTGCGACGAAGCGCACATCCGGCTTGTCGATGCCCATGCCGAAGGCGACGGTCGCGACCATGACCACGCCGTCTTCCTGCATGAAGACGTCCTGGTTGGTGTCGCGTGCCGGCTGCGCCATGCCGGCGTGATAGGGCAGGGTGCGATAGCCGGCGAGGCCGAGATGGGTGGCAAGCTCCTCGGTCTTCTTGCGCGAAGCGCAGTAGATGATGCCGCTCTGGCCTTTGCGCCCGTCGAGGAAGGCGGCGATCTGCTTCCTCGCATTGTCCTTGGGCTGCATCGCCAGGTGCAGGTTCGGCCGATCGAAGGAGCGCACGAAGCTGCGCGGCGCGCGCCGGAACAGCTTTTCAACGATGTCGGCGCGGGTCGGCGCGTCGGCGGTCGCGGTCAGCGCCATGGTCTGCAGGCAGCGGATCTGCTGGGCGATGTCGCCGAGGCGGAGATATTCGGGGCGGAAGTCGTGACCCCATTGCGAGACGCAATGCGCCTCGTCGATGGCGAGCAGGCCGACGCCGACCTCGTCCAGCATCTCGATCATGTCCGGCCGCGTCAGGCGCTCGGGCGCGACATAGAGAAGCTTGAGCCGTCCGTCGATGATCGAGCGCCTGATCGCGCGCGCCTCGTCATACTCGATCGAGGAGTTGAGGCTGGCCGCCTCGACGCCGAGCTCCTTGAGCTGGCCGACCTGGTCGCGCATCAGCGCGATCAGCGGCGAGACGACGACGGTGAGTCCGGGTTTGAGGATCGCCGGCAGCTGGTAGCAGAGCGACTTGCCGGAGCCGGTCGGCATTACCGCTAGCACGTTCTCGCCGGAGAGCACGGCCTCGATGATCTCGGCCTGGCCGGGACGGAAGGCATCGAAGCCGAAGACGGATTTGAGCGCTGCCTTGGCGGCGGGAAGGTCAGTCATCGGAAGAGACAAGGCGACTGACATCCAGATCCCGAGGTGCGCGGCTCGGTCCGACTATACAGGGCCTTCCTGGCCTGAGTATTTCGTTTGCCGTTTCGTACGCGGACAAAAGTGCCGCAGCAGGGCTAGAGTGCGGCCCGCAAAGCCTTCTTAGCGCTGGCGTACAGGACCGAAAGGCACCGCCCTTGAGCCGGATCGCGACCATCGAGACCCTGCCGCTGCGAATCAGCCCGAAGACGGTCTGGATCTTCCTCAAGGTCATGGACGAGGACGGCGTGACCGGCATCGGCGAGGCGACGCTGACCGGCCGTGAGGCCGAGGTCGCCGCGGTGGTGGCGCGGCTGGCGCCGCGCCTCGAAGGAACGCCGGCCGAGCCGGCTGCGCTCGACGACCCGATCCCGGAGCGCTCGTTGCCCGAGGCGTCGGTCGCAAGCGCGCTCGACCAGGCGCTTTGGGACCTGAGCGCTCAGAGTGCCGGCCGCGCCGTCTGGCAGCTCTTGGGTTTGCCGCGCCGCCGGCGCGTGCCGCTCTACGCCAACATCAACCGGCGCACCGTCGACCGCAGCCCGGCCGGCTTCGCCGCCAGCACGCAAGTCGCGGCGGCCAAAGGCTGCACGCGCTTCAAGGTGGCGCCCTTCGACGACCTGGCCCCGGCACTGGCCGATAGCGAAGCGGGGCGGAAGCTGATCGATATGGGGATCGATCGCGTCGCCGCGGTGCGCGAGGCGGCAGGACCGCGGGCGCGCGTCATGGTCGATTGCCATTGGCGCTTTACCGAGCGTGCCGCCGAAGAGACCATCGGGCGCTTGGCCGAGCTCGGCGTCGACTGGTTCGAATGTCCGATCCCGGAAACCCTCGAAGCGATCCCGGCGCTGCACCGGCTCCGTGTCCATGCCTATGAGCACGGTATGCAGCTCGCCGGGCTCGAGATGTCGACTTCGCCCGCGGCGCTCGTGCCCTTCCTCGAGGGCGACTGCTACGACGTGGTCATGCCGGACATGAAGTACATCGGCGGCTTCGGCGGAATGCTGCAGGCAGGGGCGCTTTGCGCGCGCTACGATGTCGGCTGCGCCCCGCATAATCCGAGCGGTCCGATCTGCCACGTCGCCAGCCTGCATGCCTCGGCGGTACTCGACGGCTTCGACCTGCTCGAGCACCAGTACGACGAGTCGCCGCTTTTCGACCAGCTGGTGAGCGGCCGCCTACCCGATCATGGTGGTGACGCCAGCGACCTGCCCAAGACTCCGGGTCTCGGTGTCGCGCTCGACGCGACACTGTCGCGCCGGCTCCGCGCATGAGCCGGAACGAGCCGAGCTTCCAGGGTTACCGCCGCGCGGATGGTAGCGTCGGCGTGCGCAACCACATGCTCGTGCTCTCGGTCGGCGGCCTCACCATCCCGACGGCGCGGCGGATCGCCTCGACGATCAAAGGCGCTGTGATCGTAGGCTTTCCCTACAACGCCGGCAGCCTGCTCGGCGACGATCGCGCCACCTGGAAGCGCGCGATGTTCGCGATGCCGCTGCACCCGAATGTCGGCGGTGTGCTGCTGATCGGCGACAACCCGCCGCTGACTGCCGAAGTCGCTGCGCATGTCGAGAAATCCGGCCGCCCCTATGCGGCGCTCACTCTCGACGATTGCGGCCATGACGCGGTTACGCTGACGGAGCGCGGCATGCGCGCGGCGGCACGGCTGGCGATGCAGATCTCGGCGGACAAGCGCGTGCCTGTGCCGCTGACCGCGCTCACGCTCGGCCTCGAATGCGGGCGCTCGGATCCGAGCTCGGGCCTCGTCTCCAACCCGCTGCTCGGCCGCATGGCCGATCGCATGGTCGATGCCGGTGGTCGCGCGATCATCGGCGAGACCGTGGAGTGGCTTGGCGCCGAGCATCTGCTGGAGAGGCGCGCGGCGACGCCGGAGGTCGCCAAGGCGATCCATGAGGCGGTGCGCCGCCGCGAGGAGACCGCGATCCGCAACGGCCTCGATCTCACCGGCAACAATCCCGGCCCGACCAACATCGCCGCCGGCCTCTCCTCGATCGAGGAGAAGGCGCTCGGCAACATCGCGAAAAGTGGCACGCGGCCGATCCAGGGCGTACTCGCCTATGGCGAGGCGGCGCCGAAGCCCGGTTGCTGGGTCATGGATGCGCCGGCCTATGCCTCGGAATCGCTGACCGGCTTCACCGCCGCGCATGCGCAGCTCATGCTGTTCACGACCGGTGTCGGCAACAGCTTCGTCAGTGCGCTCTCGCCGACCCTCAAGGTCAGCGCCAACCCTGAGACCTGCGCGCGGGTCGGCGAGCAGCTCGATCTCGACGCGAGCCGGGTCTTCCTCGGTGCCGAGACGCCGGAGGCGGCGGCGGATCGCCTCTGGCAGCGGTTGCTTGAAGTCGCCGACGGTGCGGCGACCTGGGGCGAGATCCTGGGAGAGGGCGACGAGGTCGTCGCCCGCTACGGACCGGCGATGTGACGATGAGCGCCAAACCCGCCAGCGATGGGATTCGCTTGAGTCCCGACGACAGCGTCGCCACCGTGCTGCGGGCGATCAGGAAGGGCGAGACGATCGTCGTCGGCAATACGAGCCTGGAGGCGATCGACGACATTCCGCTCTGCCACAAGATCGCGCTCGTCGCTCTTCAGCCCGGCGACCGGATCCTGAAATACGGCGAGACCATCGGCGAGGCGACGGCGGCGATCCGCCCCGGCGCGCATGTCCACATCCACAATCTCAGGAGCCTCCGCGCCCGCGCGCGTTGAGGGCTGAAAGTCCGAGGGCGACGAGGCCCGCGGCGAGTCCCCAGAAGGCCGAGCCGATGCCGAGGAACGGCACGCCCGAAGCGGTGACCGCGAGCGTCAGTGCGGCGGCGACGCGATCCTCGGGCGCGGTCATCGCCGTGCCGAGTGCACCGGCCAAGGGTGCCACCAGCGCCGTGCCGGCGACGGTGACGATCAGCGCCGGCGGCATCGCCTGGAAGAAGGCGGTAAGCGAAGTACCGAAGGCGGCAAGCAGCGCGAAGCAGATGCCGTAGGCGATCCCGGTGAGCCAGCGCTTCTGCGGATCCGGATGCGCATCGGGGCCGGTACAGATCGAGGCGGTGATCGCCGCGGCGTTGGTTGCATGCGCGCCGAAGGGCGCGGTCAGGATCGAAGCGAAGCCGGTCACCGCGAGGATCGCGCGCGATGGCGCCGCATAGCCGGCTGCGCGCAGCACGGCGAAGCCTGGCAGGTTCTGCGATGCCATTGTGACGAGGAAGAGCGGCAAACCGAGTCCGATCAGGATCGAGGTCTCGAAGCGCGGCGCGGTGAAAACCAGCGTCGAGAGCACTGCGCCGCCGGGCCACGCCGTACCGTGACCGAGCGCATAGGCAAGGCCGATGCCGGCGAAGAGGACGGTGAGCACCGCGCCGGCCGGCGTGACCAGACGGATCACGAGGAAAAGGCCGAGGAGCGGCAGCACCAGCATCGGCATGGCCTGGGCGCTGTCGAACATGGCGACGACGAAGCGGAGCAGGATGCCGGCCAGCATGGCGCCGGCGATCGAGCTTGGGATGCGCTCGATGAGAGCGCCGAGCGGGCGGATCGCGGCGGTCAGCAGGATCAGCGCATTGGCGAAGAGGAAGGCGCCGACGGCCGATGCCAGATCCGCCTGCCCGGGGGCCGAGGCGATCAGCGCCGCGCCCGGTGTCGACCAGGCGGTCACGATCGGGATGCGGTGGCGAAGGCTGAGTGTGAAGCTGGCGACGGCGGTCGCAAGGCAGAGGGCGGAGACCCAGGACGAGGTTTGAAGCGCGTCGGCGCCGACCGCCTGCGCCGCGGCGACCAGGATCGCCAGCGTCCCGCCGAGCCCGACCAAGGAGGCGACCGCGGCGGAGACGACGACCGACCAGCGCATTCCGAACTCCGCTTCTTCCTCTGGCGGCCGGCCGCCTTCGGGCCGCAAGATAGCGCAAAGCCGCTCGGGGAGACGCATGCGCATCACCGCCGTCGACACCGTCCAGGTCGAAGCCTGGCCGCATCTGATCTGGGTCCGCGTCCACACCGACGAAGGCCTGATCGGGCTCGGCGAGACCAGCTATCACACCGATGCGGTCGCCGGGTACATCCATCAGGTCGCCGCTCCCTATCTCGTCGGCAAGGACCCGACGCGGATCGACCTGCACCACCGCACCTTGACCAAGAGCCTGATGGCGCTGGTCGCCTATCGCGGCTCCGCGGCCGAGATCCGCGCGATCGCCGCTCTCGACATCGCGCTCTGGGACATCCTCGGCCAGAAGGCCGGCATGCCGATCTACATGCTGCTGGGCGGCCTCTCGCGCGACACGATCGCGGTCTACAACACCTGCAATGCCTATCGCCCTGGCTGGAAGCGCCGGCTAGGCGATCCGGGCGAGGGTTACTGGCGCCTCCTGCCGGCCGGCAAGCCGGAGGGGCCGTACGAGGATCTGGACGGTTTCATCAACCGCGCCGACGAGCTCGCCGAAAGCCTGCTCGCCGAGGGCATCCAGGCGATGAAAATCTATCCGTTCAACGCCGCCGCCGAGGCGTCGGGCGGCTTGCATCTCTCGGCCGCGGATCTCAGGACCGCTCTCGAGCCGTTCCGGAAGGCGCGGAAGAAGGTCGGCGACAAGATCGACATCATGGTCGATTTCCACTCGCTCTGGAACCTGACCCAGGCCAAGCGCATCGCCAAGGCGCTCGAGGAGTTCGAGCCCTACTGGCTCGAAGACCCGGTCAAGATGGACAATTTCGACGTCCTCAAGGACTACGCGGATTCGACGCGGCTGACCGTCTGCGGCAGCGAGACGCTCGGCACGCGCGCCGATTTCCGCGAAGTGATAGAGCGCCGCGCCGTCGGCATCGTGATGTTCGACACGTCTTGGATCGGCGGCATCTCGGAGGCGCGCAAGGTCGCGGCGCTAGCCGAGACGCACCACCTGCCCGTCGCGCCGCATGATGCGACCGGACCGATCACGCTGATCTCCGGCAACCACGTGGTGATGAACGCGCCGAACGGCCTCATCCAGGAGATCGTACGCAGCTATTACTACAGCTGGTATCGCGACATCGTCACCGAGATGCCGAAGATCGAGAACGGCCTCATGCATCCCCTGACCGGCCCCGGCCTCGGCACGCAGCTTCAACCCGACGTGCTGAAGCGCAAGGACGCGAAGCTCAGGACGACGAAGGCGTGAGCCCTGCTTCGAGGTGCCGGCGGTAGTAGGCGAGATCCGGCGTCGCCTTGCTGCGGACCTTGGCGAGGTCGTCCCATTTGCGCAGGCGCAGCGCGTCCTCGGCGCCGGGGAGTGCCAGGAAC
Source organism: Alphaproteobacteria bacterium (assembly GCA_016869375.1). Lineage (GTDB taxonomy): Bacteria > Pseudomonadota > Alphaproteobacteria > SHVZ01 > SHVZ01 > SHVZ01. The sequence goes on from VGEH01000062.1 coordinate 9,823, forward strand.
GAGCGTACCTCGTCCTGGCTCATCGGCCCGCCCTGGACCTTGAGCGAGATGACCGATTCTTCCGACAGGGACTCGAAATAGCCCTTCTGGGTGACGACGAGGCAGCGCTTGGCGGCGACGTGGCGTCGGATCGGCTCGGTCACCTCGGGCTTGAACCAGCGGCTGAGATAGCCTGAGCCGATATCCTCGTGCTGGCGGTCGACGCCCTTCCGCGCCGCACCCGGCGCATGTTTGTCGACGAGATGGCCGACGTCGTGGAGGAGGGCAGCGGCGATCAGCGCCTCGCTGGCGCCGTCGGCCTCGGCCAGCGCCGCCGATTGCAGCCCATGGGCGAGCTGGGTCACCTCCTCGCCGCCATACATCTCCCCGCCGTAGCTCGCATAGAGGGCGAGCAGCTCGTCGACGATCGACACGGCTACTCCTGCGCCATGAACTTCTTGTAGTCGTCGATCACATCGGCGACCGAGGCGTCGGTCAGCTTCTTGCCGGCCTCGGGCGAGGCCATCGACGGGTCGGAGCCGATGCGGCCGTCGGGGAAGGTCCGGCGATAATCCTCGGCGTCGTAGAAGCCGCGCTTGGCTTTGCCGGTCCACTCCATCTGCGCCTTCTTGATGTATTCGGGATAGGCGTATTGGGTGACCGAGACTTCCGAGGCGGTGGCGTGGCTGCCGTCCTTGTCGCCGAAGAGGTCGCTGGCGAGCTTCTTGGTGCGCTCGCCCTCCCACCAGCCGCGCAGCAGGCAGCGGATCGGCGGCTGGTTGGATCCCCGCTGGTAGCTCGACTCGGCATAGATCTCCGAGAAGGCGGCGGTGGTGGTGGCAATGTTCCCGCCATGGCCGTTGAGGAAATAGAAGCGCTCGAAGCCGTGGCGGCGGAGCGAGCCGACATAGTCCTGGATCACCATCATCAGGGTCGAGGGGCGGAGGGCGATCGATCCGGCGAAGGCCAGGTGATGCTGCGCCATGCCGACCGAGATGGTCGGGCCGACCAGGATATCCATTTCCTCGCCGACCTTCTTGCCGATGAATTTGGGGCAGATGGCGTCGGTGCCGATCAGGCCGTTCGGCCCATGCTGCTCGGTCGAGCCGATCGGGATCAAGATGCCCGGCGACTTCTTCAGATAGGTCTCGACCTCGGACCAGGTGCACATGTGCAGCAGCATGGGAGCCTCGTTGGAAAGAAGGGCGCTACCTTACGGGGCGGCCGTTCCGAGGGGCAAGCGAGCCGTGCTAGCGTGCCTTCATGACCCAGTCCTCGACCCAGAACCGCCGTGTCCTGCTCGCCTCGCGCCCGACGGGGTGGCCGGATGCCTCCAACTTCAACCTCGTGACCGAGGCCGTGCCCGAGCCGGGGCCGAAGGAGGTCCTGATCCGCGCGCTTTGGCTTTCGGTCGATCCCTATATGCGCGGGCGCATGAGCGCGGCGAAGTCCTATGCCAAGCCGGTCGAGATCGGGGAGGTGATGACCGGCGGCGTCGTCGGCCAGGTGGTCAAGTCGAACCATCCAGGCTTCAAGGCCGGCGACATCGTCGAGGGTTCGCTCGGCTGGCAGGATTATGCCGTCGCCGACGCAGCGCTGCTCCGGAAGATCGATCCCAGCCTGGCGCCGATCCAGACGGCGGTCGGCATCCTCGGCATGCCGGGGATGACCGCCTATTTCGCCTTCCTCGAAGTCTGCCAGCCGAAGGCCGGCGACACGGTCGTGATCTCCGGCGCTGCCGGCGCGGTCGGGCAGATCGTCGGCCAGCTCGCCAAGATCAATGGCTGCCGTGCGATCGGCATCGCCGGCAGCGACGACAAGCTCGACTACATCAAGCGCGAGCTCGGCTTCGACGCGACCATCAACTACAAGACCTCGAACGACCTCAACAAGGCTCTGGCCGCAGCGTGCCCGCGCGGCGTCGACGTCTATTTCGACAATGTCGGCGGTCCGGTCACCGACGCCGTCTTCAACAATCTCGCCTTCAAGGCGCGCATCGTCATCTGTGGGCAGATCAGCCAGTACAATCTCGACAAGCCGGATCTCGGCCCGCGGAATCTGCGCTACATGCTGGTCAACCGCGCGCGCATGGAAGGCTTCCTCGTCTGGGATTGGCGCGACCGCTATCCGGAAGCCCTCAAGCGCATCTCCGGATGGATCAAGGAAGGCCGGATCAAGTACTCGGAGCATGTGACCGAGGGTCTCGAGAAGACGCCGGAGGCATTCATCGCGATGCTCAAGGGCGCCAATCTCGGCAAGGCTCTGGTCAAGGTCGCCGAACCTCAGTGATGTTTCGATGATCGCTCCGAAGAGCGATCGCGCTTTCCTTTCCGGCCTTCGGCGCATCGCCGCCGAGGATGTGGATATCGGACGTGCTTTCGCGACTCATGGCCGGCCGCCGATCCGCCGGATCGATCCGGGCTATGGCGCGCTGCTGCGCATCATGGTTGGCCAGCAGGTCTCGACGCAGTCGGCCGCGGCGATCTGGAAACGGACGACCGACAGGCTGGGGCTCGCGCCGACGCCCGGCGCGCTGCTCGCGGCGAGCGACGAAGACCTGCGTAGCTTTGGCTTCTCTGGCTCGAAGATCGTCTATAGCCGCGCGCTCGCGCTTGAGATAGCCGAGGGCCGCCTCGACCTCGATCAAGTGCATCGCAGCCCCGACGACGAGGCGCTGGCGATGCTCACATCGATGAAGGGCATCGGTCCGTGGACGGCGCAGGTCTATCTGCTGTTCGCGCTCGGCCGCGCGGATGCGTTCCCGGCCGCCGACATCGCCCTGATGATCGCCTATCAGCGGATCAAAGGCACGAAGACGCGCCCCGACCCGAAGCGGATGGCGGCGGTCGCCGAGGCCTGGTCGCCCTGGCGCGGATCGGTGGCGCACCTCCTGTGGCACGTCTATAAGCAGCCGCTGTGAGCCTCATCCCCGAGACGACCTGGGCGCGCGCCGGCGCCATCTTCCGGCTTGCCGTGCCCGTGATGCTGACGCGGCTCGGGATCCTGATGTTCGCGACTATCGACACGCTGATGTTGGGCCGGCTCTCGGCGCAGGAGCTCGCCTACTTCGCCATCAGCGTGCCGCCGCAGGTGACGGTGATCACCGTGAGCTACGGCCTGTTCTCGAGCACGCTGGTGCTGATCGCGCAGGCGCGTGGCGCCGGCCGGCTCGAGGAGATCGGGCATGTCTTCAAGATCGCTTCGGTGATGGCGCTGGTCTTGAGCATCCTTGTCGGCTGGCTGCTGGTTCCGGGCGAGGCCGTGCTGCTGATGCTGGGCCAGTCCCCCGATATCGCGCAGGGCGGCGGGCGCACGCTCGACGCTTTCGTCGTCGGCTTGCCCGCCCTGCTGCTCGCCGCCGTCGCGTCTACGCTGCTGGAAGCGATAGGCCGCCCGCGCGTCGTTCTGTACTGCGTGATCGCCGGCCTTCTCATCAAGCTCGGCCTCAACTGGTGGCTGATCGAAGAGCACGGCGCCGTCGGCGCCAATCTCGCGACCTCGATCGTGCGCTGGCTCATGTATCTGGCGATGCTCGGATACGTCCTGCTGACGCCGGAGATCGCGCGCCTCGGTCTCTACACGCGCATCCAGCGCAGGAAGCAGATCTCGATCGACCTCCTCAGACTCGGCCTGCCCTCGGCGATCAGCCAGGGGCTCGAATCCTCGGCTTTCGGTGCGATGGCGGTCTTCGCCGGCTGGCTGGGCGCACAGTCGATCGCGAGCTACCAGATCGCGCTTAATCTCGTAGCCATGGCCTTCATGATGGCGATGGGGCTCTCGACCGCGACCTCGGTCCATGTCGGCATGGCCTATGGCGCGAAGAAGCGAGAGGCAGCGGCGTCGGCAGGCTGGCTCGGGACGTGCATGGTCACGGCCTACACGATCGTCATGGGGGCGGGTTTCATTCTCTTCGACCGGCAGATCGCGCAGCTCTACGCCGCCGACCCGGCATTGATTGCCGCGGCGACGGTCGCAATCGCAATCGCTGCCTTCATCCTGCTGCCCGACGGCATCCAGGGCGTGCTGATGGGGGCGCTGCGCGGTTTCGGCGACGTCAACTGGCCCTCGGTGATGCACCTCGTCAGCTTCTGGGTGGTGACCGTACCGCTCGCCTACTACCTCACCTTCACGCGAGGCTGGGGCATCGACGGCCTTCTCTGGGGGCTGGTCGCCGGCCTCACCTGTGCGTCATTCCTGCTCGGCGGACGCTTCTGGGCTGTCTCGCGCCGCCCGCTGACGTAGAGTCGACGGACGATGAGCCAAGCCCGGATCCCGCCGACTTCGACTGCCGATGGCGACGCATCCGATGATCGGCTGCTCCGCTCCACCGTCGATGCCCTGACCCAGGGCTTTGCCGTGTTCGACGGCAATCGATGCCTGCAGGCCTGGAACGAGCGCTTCTTCGATCTCCTCGATCTGCCGAGCGACCTCCGCCGTCGCGACCTCGCTCTCGCCGATCTCTTCCGCTCGCTCGCCGAACGCGGCGACTTCGGTCCCGGCAATGCCGAGGAGAGCGCTGTGCGCGAGCTCGAGCGTCTGTTCATGCCGCCGGACCCGGCTCACTTCCAGCTGATCCCCGGCGGTCGCGTGGTCGAGCGCCAGCTCGCGCCGATGACGAGCGGCGGCTTTGTGGTGACGCTGACCGATGCAACCGACCGCCGCCGTGCCGAGCTCCAGCTGTTGGAGAGCGAGGAGCGCTATGCGCTGGCCTCGGCCGGCGCTAATGACGGGCTCTGGGACTGGAACCTCGCGACCAACCGGCTCTATCTGTCGCCGCGCTGGAAGGCGATGTTGGCGCTTGCCGAGGAGGATGTCGGCGACGAGCCGTCCGAATGGATGGACCGCGTGCATCCGGACGATATCGAGCGGCTCTCCGCTCTGCTCGAGAGCCATCTCGGCGGGCACACACCGCATTTCGAATGCGAGCACCGGGTCCGCGGCACCGATGACGTCTATTTCTGGGTCGTCGCGCGCGGCCTCGCTGTCCGCGACGGGCTCGGCCGCGCGACGCGGATCGCAGGATCGCTGACCGACATCACCGACCGGAAGAACCAGGAAGCGCGGGCGCTCCACAACGCGCTGCACGATCCCCTGACGCAGCTGCCGAACCGCGCGCTGTTCCTCGACCGCGTCGCCCAGGCGATGGCGCGGGCGAGACGTGCGGGCAAGACCAGCTTCGCCGTGCTCAGCCTCGATCTCGACCGCTTCAAGCTCGTCAACGACTCGCTGGGCCATCATCGAGGCGACGATCTGCTGATCGCGGTCGGCGCTCGTCTGACCGATCTGGTCGGGCCTGGCCAGACCGTGGCGCGGCAGGGTGGCGACGAGTTCGCCGTGCTCATCGAGGAGGTTGCAGGGCCGGTCGAAGCGCGGGCCCTGGCCGAACGTCTGCTGGCGGAGCTGGGGAAGCCGCTCGCCGTCGACGGCCGCCAGCTCGTGGTCACCGGCTCGGTCGGGCTCACGCTCTACGAGTCGGCCTATGAGCGGGCCGAGGACATGATGCGCGACGCCGAACTCGCCATGTACCGGGCGAAATCACTCGGCAAGGCGCGCGCCGAGCTGTTCCATCCCAGCCTGCACAGCCACGCGCTTCACCTGCTGACGCTGGAGAACGACCTTCGGCTCGCCATCGGCCGGAAGGAGCTGCTGCTCTTCTTCCAGCCGGTGGTGTCGCTGAAGACCGGCCGGATCGCTGGCTTCGAATCGCTGGTGCGCTGGCGTCATCCGCGCCGCGGGCTGCTCGGTCCGGGCGAGTTCATCACGCTGGCGGAAGAGACCGGGCTGATCGGCGAGATCGGCGCCTGGGTGCTCGAGGAGGCCTGCCGCTGCATGCGGAACTGGCAAGGCAGGTATCCGTCGGAGCCGCCGCTCACGGTCAGCGTCAACCTGTCGATCCGGCAGTTCAACCAGATCGACCTCGTGACCGAGATCGTCGAAACCCTGGCGCGGTCGGGCTGGCGCCCGGGAAAGCTCAAGCTCGAGCTGACCGAGACCGCGCTAATGCAGAACGCGACGCGCGCCGCGCACATCCTCACCCAGCTCAAGGCGGCGGGCATCGGTGTCTCGCTCGACGATTTCGGCACCGGCTATTCGTCTCTGAGCTATCTGCATGCGCTGCCCTTCGACACGCTCAAGATCGACAAGGCCTTCGTCTCCGGCATGAGTCATGAGCGCTCCAAGCTCGAGATCGTCCGTGCCATCCTGCTGCTCGCGCATAACCTGAAGATGGATGTGGTCGCGGAGGGCGTGGAGACGATCGAGCAGCTGGCCCAGCTCCGCGCGCTCGATTGCGAATACGCGCAGGGTTACCTGTTTGCCCCGCCGCTCGATGCCGAGGCGGCGGACAAGCTTCTCTTCGAAAGCCGGAAGTGGTGAGTCCTAAGGAATAGCCACCGGCACGATTTTGTCGGAGGAGTCGAGCTTCCGTTCCAGAATCTCCATTACCACCCCGAGATTCTTCCCTTCCTCGGGTCCGAAATACTGCGAGGGCCATTTGCGCTCCTAGACCGGCACCGTCACGCGCGCTCGCAAGCCGCCGGTCGGTGCCGCCTCCAGGATCACGTCGCCGCCATGGCCGCGGGCGACGTCGCGCGCGATGGTGAGGCCGAGGCCGGTGCCGCCGGTCTTCGGATTGCGCGAGCGGTCGAGCCGGAAGAAGGGACGGAAGACTTCCTCGCGGCTTTGCGCCGGTATGCCGGGCCCGTCATCATCGACGAGGATCTCGATCGAGTCGGCGAGGCGGTGCGCCGAGACGACGACATTGCGGCCGTGCCGGCAGGCATTGCCGACGAGATTGGCAAGGCAGCGCTTGAAGGCGTTGGGGCGAACCGGAATGGTGAGCGTGGTGTCGGCCTCGGCGTCGAGCGTGATGTTGACGCCCTGGGTCGAGCGGCGCGCGCCGTCGACGACCTCGGCGACGAGGCTGCCCAGGCCCGTCGGTGTCGGGGTCTCCGAGCCCTCGCCGCGGGCGAAGGCGAGATAGCCCTCGATCATCCGCTCCATCTCGGCAATGTCGTCGGCCATGCCCTTGGCGTCCTGATTGTCACCGAGCATGGCGAGTTCGAGGCGCATGCGGGTGAGCGGCGTGCGCAGGTCGTGCGAGACGCCGGCCAGCATCTCGGTCCGCTGCGTGATCTGGCGGCTGAGCCGTTCGCGCATCAGGAGGAAGGCGCGCGCCGCCTGGCGTACTTCCGCCGCGCCCTCCGGGCGATAGTCGGGCACGTCGATGCCGCGGCCGAAGCTGTCGGCGGCGTGAGCGAGCTTCAGGATGGGCCGGATCTGGCGACGCAGGAAGTGGATCGCGATCACCGCGGTGACCAGCGAGGTACCTATCATCCACATCAGGAACAGGATCGCGGTCGAGGTGTAGAGGCGCTTGCGCGGCGCGATCACCGTCATCACGCCGTCTTCGAGCTGGACCTGAATCTCGACGTCGCGCGGCCGCGTTTCGGTGTCGACGATGAAGGGTCGGCGCAAGCGCTCGGCCAGCGCGCCGGTCAGGATGGTCTTCTCTTCGCTGCTCGCCTCCGCCGCCTGATCGTCGAAACGCCCGTCGATCTCAAACTCGACCTGCAGGTCGAAGTGACGCTGGGCGGCCGCGGTCAGCTCCCAGTCCGCTGGGTTGCGCTCCGGCCGCTCATGCATCTCGATCAGGAAGGCGACCTCGCCGGCGATCGCAGTCGCCATGCGGCGCGACACGGTCTCCCAGTGGCGGTCGTAGAAAACCCAGGCGGCGACCAGCTGCACGATGACTAAAGGCGTCACCATGATCATCAGAGCCCGTCCGAACAGGCTCAAGGGGAGGAGTCGCTTCAGCTTCATCTAGGAGGCAGCCTCCCGCTCAGTCGGCCCTGAACAGATAGCCCTTGCCGCGCACGGTTTGTAGATGGCGCGGGAACTTGGGATCTATCTCTATCTTGCGCCGAAGCCGCGTGATCTGCACGTCGACGGTGCGAGGACCGAGATCGGCAGCCCCTTCGATCAGCTCGAGCCGATCGACGGCCTCGTTCGGACGCTTGGTGAAGGCGCGGAGCAGGCTGATTTCGGCCGAGGCGAGCTTGACCGGCTCGTCGCCCTTCCAGAGCTCGCCGCGATCAGCGTCGAAGCGGAAGGGGCCGAAGCGAAGCCCGGCCACCGCCGCGGCTTCGGCCGACTTCGGCCGCCGGCGCAGGATCGAGTTGAGGCGCAGCACCAGCTCGCGCGGCTCGAAGGGCTTGGTCAGGTAGTCGTCGGCGCCACTCTCGAGGCCAGCGATGCGGTTCTCGGGCTCGCCCATCGCCGTCAGGAGCAGGATCGGAACGTCGTTGTTCTTCCGGAGCTCGCGCGTCAGCTCGACGCCTGAGAGGCCGGGCATCATCACATCGAGCACCAGGAGATCGAAGGCGAGCGCGCCGAGGAGGCCCTTCGCCTCCTCGGCGCTGCCGGCGACGGTGACGCGGAAGCCGTTGTCGCCGAGATAGCGGCGGATCAGCTGCGCGAGCCGCCTGTCGTCGTCGACGACGAGGATGTCAGGGGTCGGGTCGGACATCGAAGCCGACTATATAGCAGCCGCCGCGGGCACGCAGGGACGCCATCCGGCGGGATGTGCCACCCTAAATTGACATCCCGTCCGGCGCTTCATAGCGTTGATGCGGGGATTGAGGGGGAGGGCGCGATGGGTGGTAGCTTTCTCAGCACAGGGTATTTCCAGAACCTGCTCGGCCTCCTTGCGGTGGTGATGCTTCTGTCGCTGATCCTCGAACGCGCGCTCGCCGTGCCGTTCGAATGGACGCCCATCGAGGGGCGGCTGACCCGGTTCCGTTTGCGGGCGCCGATCGCCTTCCTGGTCTCATGGTGGATTGTCGGCTATGCGAAGTTCGACCTGATCGCCGCCATGTTCTCGCGGGAGTGGAGCGATGCCTTCTCCGCCGGCGCGATCATCACGGCAGGCCTGATCGCGGGCGGCAGCAAGGGCGCGATGGTTCTTTTCCAGGGCGTGCTCGGCTTCGGCAAGGAGGCCGTCGCCGCGCGCGTCGCGGCCGCGACGCAGAATGCGCAGTCGACCGCGCCGGCGGCGACCTCCTCTTCATCCGGCGGAGGACAATCGGCGGCGCCCTTCTGGAGGCCGTGATGCCCGAGCCCGTTCGGCCGAACCCGTCCTTCGTCCTGCTCGACATTCCCGACGCCGCTCTGTTGCCGGAGGTGGCGCGAGGCCTTGCGCCCTTCGTCAACGGAGAAGGCGGGTCTCCGCTGACGCATGTCGGCGGGACCGGCTATGCGCTGGCGCGGCATGTCGGCAAGCGTTTGCGGCTGATCGGCAGCGACGCCGAAATCTCGCGTCGTCTGCTCGCCATCCGGGGCGTACGGGGCTGGCGGGCGCTGTCGGCCGACGAGATGATAGCGGCGATGAGCGAGGGCGGGCTGGCGCATCGCGCATCGCCGCCGACGCCCATCTCGCTGCCCACGAGCTGGAACATCGACATGGTCCGCGCGCCGGACGCGTGGGCGATGTTCCCTGGCGGGCTCGCTGCGGCGCCGTGGCGACGGGTTCGTGTCGGGCACATCGATACGGGCTACACGGAACATCCGGCGTTCGGTCCCTGGGTCGACGGGCGGAGCCCGAGCGTGCTCGCGGAGGAGGGGCTCAACTTCTTCGATGGCGGCGGCTCGCCGCGGGATCTCCTGAAGCCCGAGGGGACGCCGGGACACGGCACCCGCACCATGAGCGTGCTCGCCGGCTACGAGCCCGGCGTCTTTTCCGGCGTGGCGCCGCAGTTGACGGTCGTTCCCTACCGCGTGACCAACTTCGTCGTAATCGACACGCTCTGGAACCGCAACCGCCTCGATCTCGCTATCGAGGATGCGTGGCGCAACAAGGGTTGCCGTGTGCTCAGCATCAGCCTGGGCGACCCGTGCTTTCCGCCGCGTACCGTCGGACGTGCGGTCGACCTGGCCTATGAAGCCGGCGTCATCATCGTCGCCGCGGCCGGGAACGTCACGAGCGAGGTCACCTTTCCCGGACGCTACTCTCGCGCGATTGGCGTCGGCGGCGTCACGCATGAGCGGAAATACTGGAGCGGCGCCAGCCGCGGAGCGACGGTCGATATCTCGGCACCGGCCGAATCCGTGCACCGCGCCACCGTCACGGTGACGCCGCAAGGGCTCGTCTACGGATATTCCGGGCTGGATGGCGACGGCACCTCCTACGCAACCGTGCACGTCTCCGGCGCTGCGGCGCTGTGGCTGGCCTATCACGGCGACACACTCGCGCCTTACGCCGGCTGGCGAACCGTCGAGGCTTTTCGGACGCTGGTATGCGCCACGGCGACGAAGCCGACGGATGGCTGGGAGGCCATTTACGGCAGCGGCATTCTCGACATTGCGGCGCTGCTGGCAGCGCCCCTGCCGGCGCCTGAGACGCTAACCAAAGTCAGCAGCCCGGCGGAAATAGAGGTCGCCTAGCGGCGCTCAGGCAGCCCCTTTTCCGGCGCTGTCGAGACGCGCCAGGATCTTGCGGCGCTCGGTCTCGTCGATGAGGCCGAGCAGCACCTTGCGGTATCCGGCGACGGCCTCGGCGCCTGCCTCCCGATACGCCCGCGCGATGCGCTCGCGCTGCGTGCGGGTGAGCTGGCGTTCCAGCTCCTTGCCCTTCTCGGTCAGCTCGAGCAGGCGCTGGCGGCGGTCGCGCTTGCCCGGGCGCTGATGGATGTAGCCCTCGAGCACGAGCTGGCTCAGCACGCGCGACAGGCTCTGCTTGGTGATCTTGAGGATCGCCAGCAGCTCCGAGACGGTGATGCCGGCATGGCGTCCGACGAAGTAGATCGCGCGGTGATGCGCGCGCCCGAGGCCGAGCTTGGCGAGGATCGCGTCCGGCTCTCCGGTGAAATCGCGGTACGCGTAGAACAGAAGCTCGATCCCCTGGCGCAGCTCCTCGTCCCGCAGGAAAAGCGGGTTCGGGGCCAGTTTCGCTGGGGAAATTACGTCAGCCATGTTGACATATTCCGGTATCGGGTGGTATCGGTCGAGGCACTCCCACGCAACTTTCTGACCCAAAGGTGATGCGATGTCTACGGCGGCGCCTCAACTCATCCCCTTCGACGATCGCGACGGACAGATCTGGTTCGACGGCAAGCTGATGCCGTGGCGGGACGCCAAGGTTCACCTACTCACCCATGCGATGCACTACGCCTCAGCGGTCTTCGAGGGCGAGCGCGCCTATTCGGGCCGCGTCTTCAAGTCGCGCGAGCATTCGGAGCGCCTGAAGAGGTCGGCGGAGATCCTCGATTTCGAGATCCCCTGGACGGTCGAGCAGATCGACCGGGCGAAGGCCGATACGTTGGAGGCCAACAACCTGACCGACGGCTATCTCCGTCCGATCGCCTGGCGCGGCTCGGAGATGATGGGCGTAGCCGCTCAGGCCAACAGGATCCACCTGGCGGTCGCCGCCTGGGCGTGGCCGTCCTATTTCTCGCCCGAACTTCGCGCGAAGGGCATCCGGCTCTGCATGGCGAAGTACCGTCGCCCGGCACCGGATACCGCGCCGACCGCGAGCAAGGCCGCGGGTCTCTACATGATCTGCACGATCTCGAAGCATGAGGCCGAGCGGAGCGGCTTCCAGGACGCGCTGATGCTGGATTATCGCGGCCAGATCGCGGAGGCGACCGGCGCCAACGTGTTCTTCGTCATCAATGGAGAGATCCACACGCCGAAGGCCGACTGCTTCCTCGACGGAATCACGCGGCGCACCGTCATCGATCTTGCCCGCGGGCGTCAACTCAAGGTGATCGAGCGCGCGATCATGCCGGAGGAGATGTCGAAGGCGACCGAGTGCTTCTTGACCGGCTCCGCCGCCGAGATCACGCCGGTCAGCGAGATCGACAGGTACCGGTTCACGCCCGGCAAGGTCACCCAGGCGCTCTGGGACGACTTCCAGGAGGCCGTCAGGAGGCCTTCTTGATCTGCTGGCCGGCCTCGCCGGTCTGAGGCGTCATGCGGTCGTGGGCGCGGAAGAAGGCGCGCGCCCGCTCGACGAGCTCCTCGTCCGAGGGATGTTCGGCGGTCTCGATCGCGGCAATGCGCTCTCGAAGGCGGGGCACCTGCTCCTCGATGTGGCGTGCCAGCTCCTTCTTGGCGAGGCTCGGACCCAATACGAGCCAAACCTGCGCCGGCTCGAGCGCCTTCACAATGGCCTCGTAGTAGCGGCGGTCCTCTGCCGTCTTCTTGCCGGTGCGGGGGCCGGGATCGTGGCTGTGTTCCTGGCGCAGCGTGTTCGGCCCGTTTGCAAATATCGTCGTGCTCTCCACGTCGTCAGCATTGAACTGGTGAATGCGGGCCCGTGCGTGATCGAGCCAGACGACGGCGTGGTAGTGCGTCATGTCGATGCTCCATTCTGCAGTCCTATTTCAGACATGGGTCGAGATCGACGCGACGCAACCCTTGAAAAAGGACGGGCGGCTCCTTTCGGAACCGCCCGCTCGGGCCACGTCCACCCCCGAACAAACTCTCAGGTTTCGAGCATGCGTCTCAGGAGCTCGACGCTCTCGGCGAAGCCGCGATCGATCTGGCGCAGCTCCTCGACCTTCTTGACCGCATGCATGACCGTCGTGTGGTCGCGTCCGCCGAACTTGCGGCCGATCTCCGGCAGCGAGCGCTGGGTCAGCTGCTTGGCGAGATACATCGCGACCTGGCGCGGCCGCGCGACGGCGCGGGCACGACGGGCCGAATGCATGTCGGCGACGCGGATATTGAAGTGCTCGGCGACGCGCTTCTGGATCTCCTCGATGGTGACCCGGCGGTCATTGGCACGCAGCAGGTCCCTCAGCAGCTCCTGGGTCGACTCGAGCGAGATCTCGCGGCCGACCAGCGTCGCATGCGCGATGATGCGGGTCAGCGCACCTTCGAGCTCGCGGACGTTCGAGGTGATCTTGTGCGCGAGGAATTCCAGAACCTTCGATGGCACGCGCACGCCCTGGTTCTCGGCCTTGGATTGCAGGATGCCCAGGCGGAGCTCGTAGGTCGTCGGATGCAGGTCGGCGACCAGCCCCCAGCCGAGACGCGAGCGCAGCCGCTCCTCGAGGCCTTCGAGATCGGAAGGCGACTTGTCGGCGGAGATGACGACCTGGCGGTTCTGGTCCACCAGCGCGTTGAAGGTGTGGAAAAACTCCTCCTGCGTGGAGTCTTTCCCCGAGATGAACTGCACGTCGTCGATCATCAGGACGTCGACGGAGCGGAACTGCTCCTTGAACGCCATGGTGTCCTTGTACCGAAGAGCCCGGATGAACTGGTACATGAACTTCTCGGCGGAAAGATAGAGAACGCGCCGGGAAGGATGCCGATCGAGGATCGCCCAGGCGATCGCATGCATCAGATGCGTCTTGCCGAGGCCCACGCCGCCGTAGAGGAACAGGGGGTTGAACGGAACTGCAGTCGACTCGGCGACGCGCTTGGCCGCATGGAAGGCGAGCTCGTTCGGCTTGCCGACGACGAAATTCTGGAAAGTGAAGCGCGGATCGAGGCCGGTTGCCGGGTCGAGGCGGTCGGAAACGGGCTGCGGCTCCGGGCTCTCGGCGGCTTCGCCGCTGCGGACCGGCACGCTTGGCCGCGCGATCGCGCCCCGCGCCGGGGCCGGCGGCGGCACCGGGGCCTGCGTCGGGAGCGCGGGTGCGACCTTGCCCACGACGAAGTCGACGGCCTTGATCTCGGCGTTCTCGGCGGCGAGCAGCGCCAGGATGCGATCGGCGTAGTTGCTGCGGATCCAGTCGCGCATGAAGCGCGTCGGCACGGAAAAGATCATCGCGCCCGAACGCGTGTCGCCGTAAGAGATCAGCTTGAACCAGCTGCGGTAGGTGCCTTCGCCATACTCGGTGCGCAGCCGCTCGCGGACCTTCGTCCACTCGCGCGGCTCATGCCCCGACGCTGGGCTCGCCCCTTGGCCCGCCTTGGCTCCGACCGATTGCGCCACGCTTTACTGCCCCCGCGACAGAAGCCTTTACTTCGCGTTGAAACCCGTGGATTGCCTAGGTTTCAAAATACCGATCTCGCCGGCCCAAGAAGAGCCATGCCCCATGACAACTTCATTACTGAATAGGCCCGGCGAATTAGTTGCTTGATTGGGAGGTTAACTTGGTTTTGGCCCTAAAAACAAGTTGTCGGCCTCCCGTTGTTCGTTGACATGCAACATTAGCCATCGTGATCAGCCAAGGCAACATGTCCGAAAACAGAACGACAGATTTTTCGCCGCGTGGCGCCTCGGCCACATGCATCTCGCGACACAATACGTCTGCAATTCCGGAACGCGAACGTCGCAGCTTGATCGACGACGACGAGACGACAGTAGAAGAGTCTAGCCGAGCGCCTTGATGCGCTTGGACAGGCGCGAGATCTTGCGAGCGATCGTGTTCTTATGAACCGTGCCCTTGTTCACGCCGGACTGCAGCACGGGCTGCGCTTCCTTCAGGGCAGCCTGAGCGGCCGCCTTATCTCCCGAGGCGATGGCATCCTCGACTTTCTTTACGTAAGTGCGCACGCGACTCGTCCGCGCGCGGTTTATCACATAACGCCGCTGCGTCTTGCGCGCAGCCTTCTCGGCCGACTTGGTATTCGCCATCGCTTGAAACCTTGAAAACCGGGGTACTCGGAAGAGGCGGCGTTATAGGAGCCCGGAATCCCCCCGTCAAGCACGCCGCCGGGCTGAAATCCTAGCGGTCCTTGAAGTTCGGCGGGCGCTTTTCGGCGAAGGCGCTCATGCCTTCCTTCTGGTCCTCGGTCCCGAAGGTGGCGTGGAACAGGCGGCGCTCGAAGCGCACACCCTCCGCCATGGTCGTCTCATAGGCCCGGTTGACCGCTTCCTTGGCCATCATGACCGCCGGCAGCGAGAGGGAGGCGATCTTCTCCGCCGCCTTCATCGTCTCGGCCATGAGGTCGGCGACGGGGACGACGCGGCTCACCAGGCCGGCGCGCTCGGCCTCGGCGGCGTCCATCATCCTGCCGGTCAGGCACATCTCCATCGCCTTCGACTTGCCGACGAAGCGGGTCAGCCGCTGGGTCCCGCCCGAGCCGGGAATGGTGCCGATTGTGATCTCCGGCTGGCCGAAGCGGGCATTGTCGGCGGCGATGATGAAATCGCACATCATCGCCAGCTCGCATCCGCCGCCGAGCGCATAGCCGGACACCGCGGCGATCGCGGGCTTGCGGATCTTGGTCACCTGCTCCCAGGTCGAGGTGATGAAGTCCGTCTTGTAGACGTCCATGAAGGAGCGGTCCTTCATTTCCTTGATGTCGGCGCCGGCCGCGAATGCCTTTTCGTTGCCGGTGATGACCAGGCAGCGGACGGCGTCGTCGGCCTCCAGCTCGGCCAGCGCCTGGGCCAGCTCGGCCATCAGCTGGCCGTTCAGCGCATTCATCGCCTTCGGCCGGTTGAGGCGGATGACGGCGACGCCGCCGGTCTTCTCGACCAGGATGTTCTCGAAAGCCATGGGTCTACCTCGAAGCTTGGGGGCGTCTGTTTAGGTCAGCGCTGGCATTTGGCGCAATAGAAGGTCGAGCGGCCCGACTGCACCAGGGCGCGGATGCCGGTCTTCGAGCGGCAGGCCGGGCAGCGCTCGCCTTCGCGGCCATAGACAGCGAAGCTGTGCTGGAAGTAGCCCAGCTCGCCCGAGGTCTGGCGATGGTCGCGCAGGCTCGATCCGCCGGCCTCGATCGCATCGCTGAGTACGCGCTTGATCGATGTCGCGAGCTTATCGGCCCTCTCGCCCTGCACGGTGCCCGATTTGCGGGTTGGCGAGATCCTGGCCCGGAACAGAGCCTCGCTCGCATAGATGTTGCCGATGCCTGCTACGACCCTCTGATCGAGCAGCGCCGCCTTGATCGGGGCGGCCTTGCCGGCCAGCCGTTTCGCCAGCGCCGGACCGTCGAAGGCGGGATCGAGCGGCTCGGGGCCGATGCCGGCGAGCAAGGGATGCGCTTCGGTCTCGCTTGCCGCCATCAGGTCCATGACGCCGAAGCGCCGCGCATCGTTGAAGCGGACGACGGTGCCGTCCTCGGCGCCGAACACGACGTGATCGTGCGTGTCGAGGTCGTTCGGCCAGCCCTGGCCGACCAGCATCCGTCCCGACATGCCGAGATGGATCAGCCAGTCCTCGCCGGAGTCGAGGCCGAGCAGCAGGTACTTGGCGCGCCGGCGCAGCGTACGGATGCGCCTCCCCCTCAGGCGCTCGGCGAAGCGATCGGGGAACGGGCGACGGAGATCCGGCCGGCGGACCTCGACACGGGAAAGGCGTTTTCCTTCCAGCGCCAGGACCAGTCCGCGGCGCACGGTCTCGACCTCGGGAAGCTCAGGCATCCCCGGAAGGTAGCGGAGGCGGGCCGCCGCCGCTATGGTCCGGCCATGTCGACCACAGCGTCTTTCGGCTACCGCGAGGTCCCGGCGGAGGAGAAGGCCGGGCTGGTCCAGGACCTGTTCACCCAGGTCGCCGGCCGCTACGACCTGATGAACGATCTGATGAGCCTCGGCATTCACCGCCTGTGGAAGGCGGAGATGGTCGAGTGGCTTCGTCTCAAGCCGGGCTCAAGAGTCGTCGACGTGGCCGGCGGCACCGGTGACATCGCGCGCGCTGCGATGGCAGCGGGCGCAGGAAGCGTGACCGTGGTCGATCTGACGCCGGCCATGCTCGCGGAAGGGCGCGCGCGCAGCATCGATCGGGGATCTCTCGCCGGGATCGAGTGGGTCGCGGGCAATGCCGAGGCGTTGCCGCTGCCGGATCGGACTTTCGATGTCTACACGGTCGCCTTCGGGCTTCGGAACGTGACGCATCTCGACCGCGCGCTGGCCGAGGCGTGCCGTGTGCTCAAGCCGGGCGGCCGCTTCGTCGCCCTCGAATTCGCGCCGCGCGTTGCCGCGGGCCTGAACGATCTTTACGAGACCTACTCCTTCTCGGTGCTGCCCTGGCTCGGCGAGAAGGTCGCAGGCGATCGCGATGCCTATGTCTATCTCGCCGAGAGCATTCGCCGCTTTCCCGATCCCGAGACGATGGCGCGGAAGATCCGAGCGGCCGGCTTCGGCGGTCACCGCCATCGTTCGCTGAGCTGCGGCATCGCGCAGCTCCACGGAGCCACGCGGCTTTAAATGTTGGTAATCCCTAACGATTTCGGACCAGGATTTTGTCGATTTCGTTGAGTGGAGTTGATCGTAAAAGCCTTTGCAGCAGCGGGTAAAGGTCCTCGTCGCGGTGGTTGAAGCGGAAGCAGATTTCGCCGA
>VGEH01000063.1 GCA_016869375.1 Alphaproteobacteria bacterium
CGGTATCTTGAGATTGACGTCTCCCGCCTTGGTCTGCAGCGTCCGATCGTAGCTGCCGGCTCGCCTGTCCTGCCGCGCTTCGCTGCGCTCATAGCGACCCGCACCGCACAGACGGTCGGCCTCAGACGCAAGGAGTGCATTCAGCGTCTCCTCGACCGTGCCGCGCACCATCTCTCCCAGATGATCCCTGATCCGAGCCTCGTCGATCTGGATCACCTGGCCCATCGCAGTCTCACTGCTCATCGTTTGCTCCTTCACTCTAGAAGAAGCCACCATTCCCGAAAGTGCGAAAGATTCTGTACGTTATCCGGCCCAGTCGCCGGCTTCGGCAGCCTTCTCCACGGCTTCGCAGGCCGTGGCCATGGCGCGCGCGCCGGCGCTCCGCGCCGCACCTTTCGCCGAATGGGCGAGGTCCTCGACACCCGGCTGGTCGCGGGCGGCGATCTTCTCCGCGAGTTCGCCGAGCATCGGCTCCGTGGTCTCGATGAAGATCTGCATCATCTCGCGCACATCGTCATCGATCTCGCCAAAGGCGGCGAGAAGCTGCGAGAGGTCCAGGGCTTCGTCTGCTGCGCTCATAGGCAAAGCATAGCGCATTGGCCAAGGGGCGAAGGCGGCCGGCAGACATCGACGAAAGGAAAGGGGAACGGCGCCGTCTGATGCGCCTCGGCGCCGCCCCGCGGAGTTAAGGATCCGAAGATCCCAAAGAACGGTCGTTCACCCTCGGGGGGACCGGATGGAGAACGAACGCCTTTGACTGTAGGTCGCAGGGAGCCGGCGTTCGGTTCAATCGCCCATCGAGAAATTCGTCAGCGGCCGGCGAAGGCCGTCGCCTTGGAGACCGCGGCGAGGGCGTCGACCATGCCCGGACCCTCGGCAAGCGGGCTCGCGGTCTCCTTGAGAAGACGGCGTGCCTCGCGGGAGCCTAGCCGCGGGGCGCGCTCGCGCAGGAGCGCGGCGACGCCGGAGACTTGCGCCGCGGCGACGGAGGTGCCGGTGACGTAGCCGACGACACCCTCGGCGACGGTGGCGCGGACATCGACGCCCGGCGCGGCGACCGCGACATGCGGGCCTTGTGCGCCGGCGGCGTATGGCCGGTCCCGCGAGTCGGTCGCGGTAACCGCGACGACGCCGTCATACGCTGCCGGGAAGCGGGCCGGGGCGTCGGGTCCGTCATTGCCGGCGGCGGCAACGACAACGATGCCCTTCGACAGCGCCTGGCGAATGAGGCGCCCGATCAGCGGATCGCGCGGGCCGGCGACGCTAAGGTTGATCACGTCGACCTTGCGGTCGATCGCGGCGTCCAGCGCTCGCGCCAGGTTCAGCGTGGTCGAGACTCCTGTATCGGGATCGCTCGGATCGTCGGCAAAGGCTTCGATCGACAGAAGGCGGGCAGCCGGTGCGACATCGGCGATCAGGCCGGCAAGAGCCGTGCCGTGACGTCCGCGCCCGCCATTGGAGATGACGCTGACTCGCTCCGCGACATGGCCGACAAGGGTGGACAGCTCGGCGACACGCGTGTCGATAAGCGCGACAGTGACTCCGGCCCCGAAGGCCATACCAAGGGCCGGCTCGATGCGAAGGCGGTTCTGCGGATAGGCCCCGGCGGTCGCCGAGGAGGAGGTGCGGTAGCGGAAGTTCGGCTGCGCGCCCTGCACACGGGAGTCGAGCCCCATCTGGTCGATGATGTCGCCGAGACCGCGTGGCCGGATCACGGTGAAAGTGACCAAGCGGACGCCGAGCGAGCGGATGGTGGCCTCGTCGTCGACGGCCAAGCCGTAATCCTTGGCGAGGTCGGCGCCGCTGATCGGAACGATGGCAACGAGCTGGTTCACCACCATCTCCCGCGTGGTCAGGCCGAGCATCGCCGCCGAAGGCGCGCTGGGCCGCGGCATGACCGGCTGGACGATGGGGGCGAGATCGGCGGCCTTGGTTGAGGCCGAAACCTTGGGAGACGCGGTCGTCGTTGCGGTCGTGGCCGGACTCGGTGCAGACGTATCGGGCGCGGAAGTCACCGGCCGGTCGCCGCCGACGCTCGGCGGGGGCACGGGATCGCCGCGGCCGCCCTTCTTCGGTCCATCGCCGCGCGCCTTGCGCGCTTCCCATCTCTCGCGGCGGGACTGGTGCCTGTCGCCGTCGCTGTGCTCGCGCCTCTTGCGGCGGACGTCGCGATGACCCGGTTCGGCGGTGTCGCCGCCGGAGGTAGCTTCGCCGAGCGGTGGCGGTTTGATTGGGACGAAGAATGGGGATGGAACTGGCGCCGGACGCGGCAAGCTGGCGTTCGGTGGGGGCGTGCTGGGCACCGCCGGGATGGTCGGTGTGATCGGTGTGGCGCGCGGGGCTGGCGGCAGATCGGGACGGGATGGCGGCCGCACGGGCGCCGGAGCGGCGAGGCGCGGCGCTCCATTGATCTGCATGGCGTCGGTGGGACGCGCGTCGACACCCTCGGCCTTGGCCTCCCCTGAGCCCAACGCCGCCACCACGACGCAGATCAGGCCCACCCAGCGCAGTTGCAGCCTCCGTTAGTCGGTTCGCGCGATCGTCCGAATGACACCGCTTCGCCTCAGCCTGTCGAAGGCCTGATCGCCCTGGGCGGTCTCCAGGATATACGCTCCGTCCGGCAACGGACCGCGCACGATCCCGAGCTCCGCTTCCGCCAGGGCCGCCCGGATCGCCGCAACTGAGGCGTCCTCGACGAATTGCACGGCGTACCGGGTCTGTTCAACAACAATCTTCGGCGCCGGGGCCGAAGCCGTACGGTATACGGCGCCCGGGGCGAGCCAGATCAGCGCCGCACCCTCGACGACGGCGAGAAGGACCGCGGCGGCGAGGGCGGGCTTGAGCCAGCCTGGAGGTGGGGATACCGCCGCCGCGGCCCGGCCGAGGAGGACATCCGGATTGGTCGCTGGGGGCTCGGGCAGGGGCGCGGTCGCGACCGCCACCTGCAGGCGCCTTTCCTCGGCGAGGGCGCGACGGAGAGCCGGAGACTCCGACAAGGCGCGTTCCACCCGCGCGCGCTCTTCCTGGGTCAGCTGGCCGGACACGTACCAGGGCAGCAGCAGCTCTTCTTCAGGAATGTCGACCTGGCTTGTCATTTCTTAAGCTTCCTCCACGCCTGACTCGGCAAGCAGCGTCTTGAGACGCTTGCGCGCATAGAACATGCGCGTCTTGACCGTATTGACCGGGCAGTCGACGACGCTGGCGATCTCGTCGACCGACAGCTCCTCGCGATAGGCGAGGTGCAGGACCTCGCGGTGTTCGACGCTGAGCTGGTTCATGAGGCAGCCGACCAGTTCGGAAACGGAAGACTTGCTGACGCTGTCCTCGGGCGTCGGCGCAGGGTCCGGCATGTTGGCGATCGTCTCCTCGCCGAGATCGCCGTTGCGCATACGGCGGAGATGGTCGATCGCTTTGTGACGGGCGATGCCGAAGAGCCAAGTCGAGACGGTCGACCGACCGCCGAAGCGACTCGCTCCCCGCCACAATTCGAGCATCGTCTCATTCACCAGCTCATCGGCAATGTGAGGTAAGCGGACCAGACGCGAGAGGTAGGCATGAACAGGACGCTGGAAACGACGGAACAGCCAGCGGAACGCGACATGATCGCCTCCCGCCACCTTCTCCACGAGGTGACGCAGGTCGGCCTCGGCCACCCGTTTCCCCGGTCCACCTTCGGCCATCCCTTCCCTTTCCCGTCCGTCGCAGCCGATGCTGAATAGGTTCAATCCGCTTGCAACCCAGTATAAGGTGCGCCGCCGAATTCAAGGGGGAAGGACACGGACATGGCCAAGAAAGCGAGTCGTCCACTCGTCTACGTTGCCGACAAGCCCGATACGGGACCGGCCCATGCGATTACGCCGACGCGGATCAAGGCCGCCGCCAAGCGCCATCCCGGCGTCTTCGACCGAGTCGACATCCGCTATGGCCTCAAGCCGAAGGATCTTGCCGAGGCCGAGATCGTCCTCGGCGTCGCCTTCGATCCGCTGACGCTCAAGGCCGATGCGCCGAAGCTCAAATGGATCCAGTCGCTGAACGCCGGCGTCGAGAAGCTGGCGCCGAAGCTCGACCGCAGCTTCAAGCTGACCAACGCCTCGGGCCTGCACGGGCCGAAGGGCGGCGAGTTCGGCCTGACCTGCATGCTGATCCTTAACCATGCCGTGCAGAACTTCGTCGGCAGTCAGCGCGAGAAGAAGTGGAAGCCGGTCTTCACCACCCCGATCGAGGGGAAGACCGTCGTCGTCGCCGGTACCGGCGGCCTCGGCCAGGCGGTGGCCGTGCAGGCGAAGCGCCACAAGATGCCGGTGATCGGCATCAACACGACCGGCAAGAAGGTGCCGGGCTTCGACCGCGTCGTGAAGGCGAAGGACATGGCCAAGGTCCTGCCCAGGGCCGATTTCTTCGTGGTGACGCTGCCGATCACCAAGGGCACCGAGAACCTGATCGACCGCGCTTTGATCAATCTGCTTCCGAACCATTGCGGCGTCGTCAATCTCGGCCGTGCTCGGGTCATGGACTACGGCGCCATGGCCGAGCGGCTGCGCGCCGGCACGCTCGCGGGCGCAGTCTGCGACGTGTTCGATCCGGAGCCGCTGCCGTCCGACTCGCCGCTCTGGGACGTGCCGAACCTGATCGTCAGCCCGCATGCGGGCGTCGATGACGGCTCGGTCTATGTCGATCGCGGCCTCGACATCTTTGCCGACAACATCAAGCGCTACCTCGGCGGCAGGAAGCTGAAGAACCTCGTCGACCTCGACGCCGGGTACTGATCGATCCGATGCGCGGCGCGAACCGGCCTCGGGTTCTCGTCGCCGGCATGCAGTACGAGGTCAACAGCTTCACGGCCGGCACCGGCACGCTGGAGATCTTCCGCACGCGTCGGCTCGCCGAGGGTGAGGGGGTCTTCGCCACCAGCCATGGCGACGAGATTTCCGGCGCGCGCCGCGTTGCGGAGAGACACGGCGTCGACCTGGTGCCTGTGTTCATCACCTTCGGCGGCGCCGGGCCTGTCCTCGAGGACGAGGCCTACCACTACATGCGCGATCGCATCCTGGCTGGCGTGCGACGCGAAGCTGGCCGGATCGACGGCATCTACCTGCCGCTGCACGGCGCGATGGCGACGAAGAGCATCAGCGACGCCGAGGGCGACCTGATCACGCGCATCCGCGCCGTCGTCGGGCGAGATATGCCGATCGTCGCCACCTTCGACATGCATGCGAACTTCACAGCCGAGATGGAGCGCGGCCTCGACGGCGTCGTCGGCTTCAAGACCTGCCCGCATGTCGACTATCCGGAGACTGGCGAGGCCGGGATGGAAATCCTGGTCAAGGCGATCCGGGGCGAGGCGAAGCCGATCCTCGTCCATCGCAAGCTCAGGATGATGACCTCGGCCGAGGGGCACGACACCAATACCGGCCCGATGACCGAGATCATCGCGCTGCTGAAGGAAGCCGAGAAGGCGCCGAGCGTACTGGCGGCAACGGTGATCGCCCCGCAGCCCTGGATGGACGTGCCGGAGCTCGGCTGGTCGATCATCCTCGTCGTCGATGGCGAGGCGGTACGGGCGCGCGGACAGGCCGAAGCCGATCGCATCGCGCGCCACTGTTGGAGCATGCGCGAACGCTTCCGCTCGCACCGGATTCCGTTGGCGGAGGCCATCGACATCGTCGTCGCCAGCGCCGAGGCGGAGCGGCCCTTCGTGCTGTCGGACGCGTCCGATGCGCCCTCGGCCGGTAGCTTCGGCGACTCGACGGTCGTGCTGAAGCATCTGCTCGCGCGCCCGCCGCTGCCGGGACCGCTGCTGCTCACGCTGACCGACCCCGAGGCGACGCGCACCTGTCAGAAGGCCGGCGTCGGTGCGCGCCTGTCGCTGACGATCGGCGCTGCTTTCCAGCCGCAATACTACGAACCGGTCACGGTTGAGGGGCGCGTACTGTGCCTCGCCGAGGGACCCTATCCATCGGAGCTGCCGCCAATGCATATCGATGCCGGGCGCCGTGCCGTCATCGAAGTCGCGGGATACATCCAGATCCTGCTGAGCGAAAAACCGGTGATCACCCTCGATCTCAAGGGCTACGAGGCGTCAGGCATGTATCCGCGGGAAGCGAAGACCGTCATCGTCAAGTCTGCCGGACAGTTCCGCGGATTCTACACGCCCTTCGCCTTCCGAATCATCGAACTCGACACGCCCGGTCCGGTCGACAGCCAGCTTCCGCGCCTGCCGTTCAGGAACATCACCCGGCCGCTCTGGCCCTTCGATCCGGATCTCGACGAGCCCTGGCCGGGCGCCGATTAGCCGGCGACGTCGATGATCAACATCATGCCGCCGTGATCGGCGCCGTCATGATTGGTCGCGTGGTGGTTGATGTGGCAGTGGAGCATCCATTGGCCGGGACGCGTCGGCGTCCACACCACGTCGTAGCGCTCACCCGGACCCACCAGCACGGTGTCCTTGGTCAGGCGTGCCGCTTCGGGCACCGGATGGCCGTCGGTGGCGACGATGGTGAAGGCCGGGCCGTGGAAATGGATCGGGTGGATGAACTGCCCAGTGCCGAGGATGCGGAAGAGCAGACGGTCGCCGACCTTGGCCTTGATCGTCTCGATCAGGGGGAATGCCTTGCCGTTGAAAGTGAAGTGCGTCGGCAGCATGCCGTCCATCTGCATCGCAGGCTGCGCTTTACCGTCGGCATCGACGCGCCACTCGCCGAGCTGGATCAGGTACTCGCCCGCATAGGCAGGCGCCTTCGGATCCTCGATGATGAAGGCACCGTAGAGGCCGAGCGCCTGCTGGCGATCCGCATGCACATGCGTGTGATACATGAAGGTGCCGGGCGTATCGGGAATGGTGAAGGCGTAGGTGTGCGTGGCACCCGGCGCGATCGGCTTCTGGCTCATGCCGGGAACGCCGTCCTGGTCGAAGGGCACGTCGATCCCGTGCCAATGCACCGAGGTTGGCTCATTGAGCTTGTTGGCGACCTTGATCCTGACCTTCTCGCCGGGCTTGGCGCGGATCGTCGGTCCCGGCACCTGGCCGTTATAGGCCATCGCGTCGACCATCACCTTGGGCAGGATGTGCCAGCGGACGAGGCCGGTGCTCAGCTCGAACTCGCGCACGCCGTCGACCATCCGTGAGGGCAGGTACTGCGCGCCACGCGCCTCCGGCGCTGCCATCGGCGCGTTGCGCGCGCCGGCAGGAGCGCCATGCGCATGTGGCGCTGCCTTAGGGACCGGCGTTCTGGGGTGATGGCTGTGCTGAGCGAACGCTGGTGCGGCGAGCAGCGCGAGCGCGAGCGCGAGAGGGATCATCGATCGAGCTCCTGGGGATGCCAGCGCCGCAGGGTCAGCGCATTGGCGACGACGCTGACCGACGAGAAGGCCATGGCGGCGCCGGCGACGAGCGGGGTGAGCAGGCCGATGGCGGCGAGCGGAATGCCGACCATGTTGTAGACGAAGGCCCAGAACAGGTTCTGCACGATCTTGGCATGCCCGCGGCGCGCCAGATCGACGAGGGAAGGCACCAGCCGGAGGTCGGGGCGCATCAACCCGACCTTGGCGGCCTCCATCGCGACCTCGGTGGCGCCGCCGATCGCGATGCCGACATCGGCGGCGGCGAGCGCAGGGCCGTCGTTGACGCCGTCGCCGACCATCGCGACGACATGACCTACCTTTCGCAGACGCTCGACTTCCTCGACCTTGCCCTCGGGCATGACCTCGGCGATGACACGGATCTCTCCGAGCTCGCGCGCGATGGCCTCGGCGGCGCGGCGGTTGTCGCCGGTCAGCATGACGGCGCCGATGCTCTTCTTCGCTAGGAGTGCGATCGTCGAGCGGGCGGAATCCCGGACGGTGTCCCTCGCCGCCATCATGCCGAGCAACGCCGGCCGCCGACCGGCTGCAATCCAGATCGTGGTCTTGCCCTCGCGCTCGAACTCGGCGGACTCGTTCACCAGGGCGGAGGTCGCGACGCCGAGCTCCTCCATCAGGCGCCGGCTGCCGATATAGACGAGCTTGCCGCCCATCTCGGCCTCGAGGCCGAGCCCGGGACGAACACGCAGCTCCTCGGGCGGCGTGAGCGCGATGCCGTCGGCGCGCGCTCGTTCGACGACCGCGTGCGCCAGCGGATGCTCGCTGCCGAGCTGCGCCGAACCGGCCACCGCCAGGAGCTCGACCTCGGTGCCTGCGATCAGCCGGATATCGGTGATGACCGGGCGCCCGAGCGTCAGCGTGCCGGTCTTGTCGAAGACGACGGTGTCGATGCGACGTGCCGCGTCGAGTGCCTCGGCATCGCGGATCAGCAGTCCGGCACGCGCGCCGGCGCCGATGGCGACCGAGACCGCGGCCGGCGTGGCGAGGCCGAGCGCGCAGGGGCAGGAGATGACGAGCACCGAGACGGCGTTGACCATCGCGGAGGTGATGTCTCCCGTGGCCACATAGGTACCGACGGCACTCGCCGCGGCGATGACGAGCACGACCGGAACGAACACTTTGGCGATGCGGTCGACCAGCCTCTGGATCGGCGCCTTCGAGGCCTGGGCGCGCTCGACGAGGCGGATCAGGCGGCCGATGCGCGAGGCCGATCCGACCGTCGTCGCCTCGACCTCGAGCAGGCCGAGCCCGTTGATCGCGCCGCCGGTGACCGTGTCGCCGGGCGATTTCCGCACGCTGCGCGACTCCCCGGTCAACAGCGCCTCGTCGACGTCGCTCTCGCCGGAGCGGACGATGCCGTCGACCGGGATGCGCTCGCCGGGACGGACGAGCACGCTCTGCCCCGCCCGGACCTCGTCGACCGGGCGATCGATGGTGCCATCGCCGCCGCGGATATGCGCCATCGTCGGCTGCAGGCGTGCGAGCGCGGCCATGGCGTCTCCGGCCCGTCGCTTGGCGCGGTTCTCGAGCCATTTGCCGAGCAGCACGAGCGCGATCACCACGGCGCCTGCCTCGAAGTAGAGGTGCGTGTCATGGCCCTGCGACCAGAGCCAGACGCTGAGGCCCCAGGCGGCCGTGGTGCCAAGCGCGACCAGCGTGTCCATGTTGGCCGTGCGGGCACGCGCTGCGCGAAACGCTCCGACATAGAAGCGGGCGCCGAGCACGATTTGCATCAGCGTCGCCCAGATGAACTGCAGCCGCGCGGGAAAGCCGTATCCCAGCGCCATGTCGAGAATGAAGGGCAGCGCCATCACCACGCCGATGACGGCGAGGATCGGTTCGAAGTCGAATCTTGCCTTCGGCGCTCCGCCTTCCGGTACATGCGCCTTGTAGCCCGCCGCATCGATGGCGGAGACCAGGGTGCTCGGCGTGGCCGTGCCGGCGAGCGTCGTCACGCGCGCGGACTCGGTTGCGAGGCTGGCCTCGGCCACGAGCACGCCGGGTACCGCGAGTAGAGCCTTCTCGACGCGGCCGACGCAGGAGGCGCACGTCATGCCTTGCACCTTGACTATCAGTTCGTCGGTCGGGACGCCGTAGCCGGCTTTGCGCACGGCGTCGGCGAGCGTCTGGGGCGCGACCTCGCGGGCGAGCGTGGCGGTCGCGGTCTGGTTGGTCAGATTGGCCGAGGCCGAGCGGACGCCGGGAACGCCGGCGAGCGCCTTCTCGACCGAGCGCACGCAACCGGCGCAGGTCATGCCCTCGATCGGGACCACCACTTCGCGGGGGGCGACTGCTGTCGGGTGGACGGCGGACTCGGTCATGCGGCATCTCCTCTAGGCCCGTAGATGGGGCTTCCAGTAGATGGAAGGTCAAGCCTCGATCGTGGTATTTCTGCTCTGGGGTGCGCGATACTGGCGGCCGAGCCGAGGCATCGGGCCTGAGTCTCGAGCGTAAGGGGCAGGCGATGTTGGATCTGACGAGCTTGATCTACGCGCTCATCGTCGGGTTCGGCATCTTTGGCCTCGATGCGGCCTGGAACGCCAACACCGTCCGTACGGACTTCACCGTTTCCGACACCCTCGGCAGCGCCGGCGTCAAGCCTGAGTTCGCGACGGTCGTGTTCTCCCGAGAGTTGGAAGGGGTTTTCGCGGTCTCGTCCCTGGTCAAGGCGCCGCAGGTGCGGTCCTCGCACGACAAGACCTTCGTCTCCATTCTTGCCGAGTCCGTCGGCCTCGGGAACGCGACCGCGGCATTCCAGGATCTCTTCGGTTTGCATCCGGTCAAGATCCTGTCGACGCTCACGACAGAGGGGACGCTGCCACGCCTCGAGATCGTCTGCGAGGCGGGCGTGCGAGGTACCTTCTACCTGTCTCTCGAGGCGCGGGAGAGCGAGACGGCCGTATCGTTGATCCGGCGAGGTGCCATCGAAGCTGCGGCCCGACTCGATCCCTATCACACTGCTCTCTATCTTCTCGATCCTCCGGTCGGCGAGCCCGACACCCCGAAAGCCCGGCGCGTCCTCGACGAGGCTATCGCCGTGCAGGTCGCGATCCCGGTCAACCCAATCCGCGGACGCTTTCATAACCTCCGAGGCATCGTTGCGTTGCTGGAGGAGGACAAGGAAGCGGCGGCAAGCTTCTTCGAGAAGGCTATCCTAGACGATCCCAATCTGGCGGCCGGGCATCTCAACCTCGCCTTCACCAGAGTCGAGCAGGACCGCTATGCCGATGCCGGCATGATCGTACGCCACATCCTGCAGACGCGCCGAAAGGGCCTGCAGCCCGCACTCCTTGCTTCGGCCAATACGATCAACGGGGTCGTCGCCTGGTCGCAGAAGGACTACCAGGCCGCGGGCAAGCACTTTCAAGCGGCGACCGCTGTCGAGCCGGGAGTGACCGACGCATACATCTATTGGGGCCGTATGCTGATCGAGAGCGGGAGCGTCGAGGAAGGCCGTCGGCGCATTCGCCAGGGCGAGGCGAACCAGGCCGAGTTCGAAAATTATGCCGAGATCGCGCTGCTTTACTTTTGGCTGACCGAGACGGACAACCAGCCGCTCACGCGTCGCCCGCGGGGCAATGGCGGCATCGCCGCACGCTAGGCCGGCTCTCGCTCTCGTCTCGACTACCGCAACGCGGCGCAGGCCCTCTGGATGCGCTGGCAAGCGTCTTCCAGCTCCTTGGTCGAGGTCGCGTACGAGACGCGAAAATGCGGCGCGAGCCCGAAGGCTTCGCCCATCACCACGGCAACACCCTCGGAATCCAGCAGGTAGTTGGCGAAATCGGTGTCGTTGCCGATCTTGCGCCCGTCCGGAGCCGTCTTGCCGATGGTGCCGGCGCAGGAGGGATAGACGTAGAAGGCGCCTTCCGGGCGGTGGCAGGTGAGTCCCTTCGCCTGGTTCAGCATGCTGATGACCAGGTCGCGGCGCTCCTTGAACGACTTGTTGTGTTTCGGGATGAAGTCCATCGGCCCGTTAAGCGCAGCGACCGCGGCGGCCTGACTGATCGAGGAGGGGTTCGAGGTCGACTGCGACTGGATCGCGCCCATCGCCTTGATCAGCTTCTCCGGCCCACCGGCATAGCCGATGCGCCAGCCGGTCATGCAATAGGCCTTGGAAACGCCGTTGCAGGTGAGCGTGCGGTCGTAGAGCTCGGGCTCGACCTCGGCGGGGGTGCAGAACTTGAAGCCGTCATAGACGAGGTGCTCGTACATGTCGTCGGTCATCACCCAGACATGCGGGTGACGCTTCAGCACATCGGTTAGGCCCTTCATGTCGTCGCGCGCATAGCCGGCGCCGGTCGGGTTCGACGGGCTGTTCAGGATAACCCATTTGGTCTTCGGCGTGATCGCGCGCTCGAGATCCTCGGGCTTCATCTTGAAGCCGCTCGATTGCGGGCAGGCGACAAAGACCGGCTTGCCCTCGGCGAGCTCGACCATGTCCGGGTAGCTCACCCAGTACGGCGCCGGGATGATCACCTCGTCGCCCGGATCGAGCGTCGCCATGAAGGCATTGTAGAGCACCTGCTTGCCGCCGGTGCCGACGATGATCTGGCTCGGCTTGTACTCGAGGCTGTTCTCGCGCTTGAACTTGGCCGCGATCGCCGCTTTCAGCGCCGGCGTGCCGTCGACATTGGTGTAGCGCGTGTCGCCCTTATTGATAGCCTCGATCGCCGCTTGGCGGATGTGCTCCGGCGTGTCGAAATCCGGCTCGCCAGCCGCGAGCGCTATGATGTCGCGGCCCTGCGCTTTCAGGTCGCGGGCGCGTCCGGACATCGCGATGGTCGGGGACGGCTTGATGCGGCCGAGGCGGCTGGCGATGAAGGCCATGACGTTCTCTCAAAGGGCAGACGAAGGGCCGGGAAAAGCGGCGCACCCTAGCGGCCGGGACCGAGGGGTTCAAGCACGCTTGCAGTTCCGATAGTGTCCAGGCCCGGCGGGGCTGCTCAATGTAGCGGAAGGTGCAGGATTTCTGTGACTTGCGGCGCCCAAGAACGCAGTTTCTCGGTCCGGGAGATGCCCGATCACATCCAGCTTCGGCCGCTGGGTACGAGCCGTGGGGCGATTCTGGTACCGATGATGAAAGCGGGTGTCGCCGCTGCGGACGACGATCCCCTTCTGCAGGGGCACCGGTTCTTCTGGGAGGTCCGCGAGCTCGCCTGCATCCTCGCCGATCTCGGATACGAGGTGGACGTCATCGACCTCGGCACGCCGCCGCCAAGCCGGTTCCCGAACTACCAAGCCATCCTCGGCATCCATGACGCGCTCTGGCGGTATGCGCAGGGCATGCCGAAGTCGGCCAAGAGGCTGATGTGGATGACCGGCAGCAATCCCGAGTTACAGAACCGTCGGGAACTGGAACGGATCCGCGCGCTCGAGCAGCGCCGGGACTGCGTATGCCAGCCACGCCGGCAATTGCCGCACGCCGCGACCGAGCTGACATCGATCGAGATGGCCGACCATTGCGTGCTGATCGGGAACGAGACGACGCGCGCGACCTTCCCGTCGGCGTGGCACAGCAAGATCGAGCTGATCGCGTCGGCGGATCGCGTGCCTCTCGTCAAGCCGCGCCCGTTGCTCACGCCCTCTCCTCGGGAATTCGTCTGGTCCGCCCTCAGCGGCGCGGTCCTGAAAGGTCTGGATATCGTTCTCGACGTCTTCGCACAGCGTGACTGGCCCACCCTCAACATCATCGGGCCGGTCGAGCAGGAGGAGGACTTCATGAATGTCTACCATCGTGAGCTCGATGGCCATCCGCGCATTCGTCGGCACGGGCTGCGCCGGGCCGACGAGCCCGAGCTCGCCGCGATTCTCAGCCGGTCTGCCGTGGTGATTCATCCGAGCGCCAGCGAGGGCATGTCGGCGAGCGTCACGAACTGCCTGCAGGTCGGTCTCTACCCCATCATCAGTCGTGAAAGCGGCATCGACCTGCCACCGGGCTGCGGGCGTATCCTCGAGACCTCCAGCCACGCCGAAGTGGCGGACGCAGTCGAAGCGGTCCTCGCAAAGAGCGATGCGCAGTTCGCCGCGGAGATCGAGCGAATTCAAGCCGATGCGCTGGCGAGGTATAGCCGGGCTGCATTCACGCGCCGGGCTCGCTCATTGTTCGAGAACTGGCTTTAGATTTGAACATGGCGAGCCACCGCTCCTTGGACTCGCCTCCAAGGCTCCCCATGTTCTAATCTTGTTCCATGCGCGAAGCGTCCTCCAAATTCATCGACGCGGTCGTGGCCGAGCGTAATGCGCCGCCGCTCGCCTTCCAGGCGACCGCCGATTCGAAGTCTTTCGAGCTGAAAAGCGATTTCGCTCCGGCCGGCGATCAGCCGCAGGCGATCGCCGACCTGACCCAAGGCCTGACCAAGGGCGAGCGCGATCAGGTGCTGCTCGGTGTCACCGGCTCGGGCAAGACCTTCACCATCGCGCATGCGATCAGGAACGTGCAGCGGCCGACCTTGATCCTGGCGCCGAACAAGACCCTGGCCGCCCAGCTCTACGGCGAGATGAAGAGCTTCTTCCCTGAGAACGCGGTCGAGTACTTCGTCTCCTACTACGACTACTACCAGCCCGAAGCCTACGTCCCACGGTCGGATACCTATATCGAGAAGGACGCCTCGATCAACGAGCAGATCGACCGTATGCGTCATTCGGCGACGCGCTCTCTGCTGGAGCGCCGCGACGTCGTCATCGTCGCCTCGGTCTCCTGCATCTACGGCATCGGCTCCGTCGAAACCTACGGCCGCATGATCGTCGCGCTCAAGCGCGGCCAGGTGATCGAGCGCCAAAAGCTGCTGAAGAGCTTGGTCGAGCTCCAGTACAAGCGCAACGACGCCGCCTTCCAGCGCGGCACCTTCCGTGTGCGCGGCGATTCCATCGAGATCTTCCCGGCGCATTACGAAGACAGAGCCTGGCGTGTCTCGTTGTTCGGCGACGAGATCGAGTCGATTCATGAGATCGATGCACTCACCGGCGAGAAGTCTGACGATCTCGAATCGGTCCGCGTCTACGCCTCCAGCCACTACGTCACGCCGGGGCCGACGCTGAGCCAAGCGGTCAAGCAGATCAAGATCGACCTGAAGATTAGGCTCGACGAGCTGACGGCGAAGGGCAAGCTGCTGGAGGCGCAGCGGCTCGAACAGCGTACGCGCTTCGACCTGGAGATGATGGAGGCGACCGGAAGCTGCGCCGGCATCGAGAACTATTCGCGCTACCTGACCGGCCGCGCGCCGGGACAGCCGCCGCCCACGCTGTTCGAATACTTGCCGCCGGATTCGCTGCTGGTCGTCGACGAGAGCCATGTCACCGTGCCGCAGATCGGCGGCATGTTCCGTGGCGACTACAACAGAAAATTCACGCTCTCCGAGTTCGGCTTCCGGCTGCCCTCCTGCATCGACAATCGCCCGCTCAAGTTCGAGGAGTGGGATGCGATGCGCCCGCAGACGATCTTCGTCTCGGCGACGCCGGGGCCTTGGGAGATGGAGCGCACCGGCGGCGTCTTCACCGAGCAAGTGGTGCGTCCCACGGGTCTGATCGATCCGGTGGTCGAGGTGCGCCCGACGGAACACCAGGTCGACGACGTGATCGCCGAATGCAAAGCCTGCGCGGCCAAGAGCCAGCGCGTGCTAGTGACGACGCTGACCAAGAAGATGGCCGAGGCGTTGACCGAGTACATGCACGAGGCGGGCGTCCGCGTCCGCTACGTGCACTCCGACGTCGAGACCCTGGAGCGAATCGAGATCATCCGTGACCTCCGCCTCGGAGCCTTCGACGTGCTGATCGGCATCAACCTGCTGCGCGAGGGCCTCGACATACCGGAATGCGCGCTGGTCGCGATACTGGATGCCGACAAGGAAGGTTATCTGCGGTCCAAGACCGCGCTGATCCAGACGATCGGCCGTGCCGCGCGCAATATCGACGGCCGCGCCGTGCTCTATGCCGACAACGTGACAGAGTCGATGGAGTACGCGATCGGCGAGACCAACCGCCGGCGCGAGAAGCAGCAGGTCTACAACGCGGCCCACGGCATAACGCCGGAGAGCGTGCGCAAGGGCATCGCCGACATCCTCGACTCGGTCTACGAGAAGGGTGATCGCGTCGTCGTCCAGGCCGCGGCCGAGGAAGGCGACGAATTCGTCGGCAAGGATGTCCGCCAGGTCATCAATGAGCTCGAGAAACGGATGCGCGAGGCCGCCGCCGACCTGGAATTCGAGCTGGCGGGCCAGCTCCGAGACGAGATCAGGCGTCTGGAAGCGGTCGAACTGGGGCTGTCGCCATCCGAAGCCGGCCGTTCGCTGATGGCCTCGGCGCCGAAGGGTGCGCCGCCGCAGAAGTCGAAGGCAAATCTCAAGATGCGGGCGAAGATCAACGCCCCGATCCAGCCGCGCCCGGGCCGGCCGAAGCGCGGCCGCTAGCGCACCACCGGCGCCATACGGCGCGGTAGATCCTTTCCAGCTGCCGTGCACGCCCGCGCCCATCGAGCAGCGGCGACTTCTCGATGCGGGCGTACAGGCTGGCGCGAAGCCGGGCAAGCCGGTCCCGATCCTCGACCAGACTCTTCACGATCAAGACGTAGCTGTCCGGATCCGAGGCGATCAACTCCTCGAGGCCGAGGGGCTTGAGGAAGGACGCGCTCGTCCGTGCGACGATCGTTTCGCCAAGCAAGGTCACGACCGGAACGCCCATGGACAGAGCCTCCCAGGTCGTCGTCGACCCGGTGAATGGAAAGGTGTCGAGTGCAACGTCGATCTCGGCGTAGCGGCGAAGATGGTCGGAGGCGTCATCGTCGATGGCGAGAAAGGTCACCCGCGCCGGGTCGACCCCCATCCCTAGGATTCGACAACGCAGATCAGGATCACCGTAATGACGCATGTATTTGAGCGTCAGGCGCGAGCCCGGGACCGCCGACAGGACGCGGCGCCACAGGTCGAGCGTGGCATCGCTGATCTTCGCCGGGTTGTTGAAGCAGCCGAACACGATCCCGTCGGCATGCCGCTCGGAGGCCGCCGTGGACGGAGGTACCAGCGGCTCGTGCACATAGAATGATGGCAACCGGAGGACGCGCTCGACGAAGTGCTCCTTCCGTCTCACCGCCGGCGCGACCAGAACGCGATCGGCGATCAGGTAGTCCATGGCTTCGAGGCCGCTCGTGCCGATGTCATGCATGCTGATCTGGATCGGGGCAGCGCGATGGCTCGCGACCAGCGGTCGGTTTCGATCGAGGCGGCCGCCGAGGATGATTAGGATGTCGACACTCTCGCTCCGAATCCGCTCGCCGATATCGGCGTCCGAAAGGTGCTCGACTTGGTGCCATCCGTCTGTTGCGCGTTTGAGCCGCTCCGTCCGCCCGTCGGCATGGGCGCCGACCGAGAATCCGACGATCCGGAACCTATCGCGGTCGTGCGCGGTGACGACTGGTGTTAGGGCCCGTGCGACGGCATGCTCGTAGAGATCCGAGGACAGGTAACCGACGGTAAGGCGGCGTTCCGGGTCGCAAGACATGGCAAAGGCCGCAACTGTCGTTTTGGCGGCGTGCCGGTCGGAGAAGGTTTGGGCGATCGCCCGTCGCTCCTCTTCGCCGATAGCGGAATCGTAGGACATCACGGCCATCAGGTTCCTTAACGGCTCTGGCCCGGCGCCGTCGGCGAAGGCTGCCCGCTTCAGATAGCCGATGGCGTGCCTGATTTCGCCGAGCAGCGTCAGCGAGGCGGCGGCATTAACCAGGGCCTGGGATGAGCGCGGCTCGATGGCGAGGGCGCGTAGCGAGGAAATGATTGCTCGGCGATTGCGCCCGAACCGCGCCAGAGCGATGCCGAGATCGAAATGGGCCGGGCCTCTCGCCGGGAGGAGGCAGAGCGCGCGACGGTCGAGCGACGCGGCCTCACCCGGCTGGCCGATCGCGATCAGCACATTGGCCAGCCGGACCATGGTCTCGGCGCGGCCGGGCTGAAGATGGAGCGCGCGCCGCAGCGATCGCTCGGCCTCGCGCGACCGGCCGAGACCCGCCGCGGCAACGCCGATGCCGTGATGGATGTCGGCCTCCGTCGGCACGACGGCCAGCGCGCGCCGTAACGCAACGACGGCGCGCTCGAAGCGTAGCGTCTCGATCAGGACGATGCCGAGGTTGATGTGTCCGTCGACATGCGCCGGCGCGAGCCAAGTCACTCGCGTCAACGACACCACCGCAGGATGGAGGCCGTCGAGCGACGCGAGCGCCATGCCGAGCTGATGGTACGCCTCGGCGCGTCCGGGATGCAGGCTTACCTGTCGTCGGGCTTCGGCAAGCTGGTCCTCGGGGCGAGGTGTGCCTGACGCCATCTCTTCCAACCGGTCAGCGATCGCCGAGCAGGGTCGCGTCGCGGGTTTCGAGATAGAGCAGGGCCGGAGGCGGATCGACGAGGTGCTGGATCAGGACCACCGGCTGAAAGTTGATCTCGTGCAGCTGATCCAGGGCGATCCACTCGTAACGGAATCGCGCCTCGCGGCTGGCCAGCGCCTGTCTCGGCGATGCGTTCGCATCGAGTCCGCTTACCCGGAAGTAGAAGCCATACTCGCGCATGATGTCGCCGCCGAGGGGGAAGAAGTTCTCATGGACGAACAGCATGTCCTCGCAAGCGACGGCGAGCCCCATCTCTTCCTGGAACTCGCGGCGGACGGCAAGACGAAGCGTCTCCGCCTCCTCGAGCCGGCCGCCCGGGAGGTTCCAGAGATCGCTCCCGAGCGCGTTTTCCATGACGACCGCGCCGTCGGCGATCAGTATGCCGGCGACGCGAATCTGCGTTCTCACGCCACCTCTTCTTCGAGGAAGCGCTCGGTCAGGCGGGCGAGGAAGCTGACACCGGTCGGGATCGCATCGTTGTTGAAGTCGTAGCTCGGATTGTGAAGAACGCAATTGCCTTCGCCGGGTCCGTTGCCGAGCCAGAGTATGGCGCCCGGCACCTTCTGGAGCATGAACGAAAAATCCTCGCCGCCCATCACCGGCGGGATGTCGCGCTTGACGTTGCCCGCACCGCAGACTTCCTCGGCGACCTTGGCGGCGAAGTCGGCTTCGTCAGCATGGTTGATCGTCGGCGGATATCGCCGATCGTATTTATACTCGATCGAGGCGCCGTAAGCCGAGGCGACGCCGCGGGCGATCTCGCCGAGCCGTTTCTCGATCATGTCCTGGACATGGGGTACGAGCGCGCGCGCGGTGCCGCCGATGGTGACCTCGTCGGGAATGACGTTGAAGGTGTCCCCGCCCTTCATGAAGCCGACGCTGACGACGACCGAGTCGAGCGGATCGACGTTGCGGCTGGCGATGGTCTGCAGGCTCAGGACGATCTGGCAGCCGATGACGAAAGGATCGGTGCCTTGATGCGGCATGGCGCCGTGGCTGCCCTTCGCCCTGACCTTGATGGTCCAGGAGTCTGAGGACGCCAGCAGCGTGCCGGCGCGGACCGCCATATGACCGATAGGCAGGCCGGGCACGTTGTGGATCGCGAACACGCCGTCGCAGGGGAATTTCTCGAACAGCCCCTCCTCGACCATCACGCGGCCGCCGCCGAGGCCTTCCTCGGCCGGCTGGAAGATGAAATGGACGGTGCCGTTGAAGCTCTTGGTCTCGGCCAGGTACCGCGCCGCGCCGAGCAGCATCGTCGTATGGCCGTCATGGCCGCAGGCATGCATCTTGTTCTTGTTGACCGAGGCATGGGCGAAGGTGTTGCGCTCCTGGATCGGCAGCGCGTCCATGTCGGCGCGGAGCCCGATGGAGCGTGTGGCGTTGCCGCGGCGGAGCGTGCCGACCACGCCGGTCTTGGCGAGCCCGCGATGTATCTCGCAGCCGTACTCGGCCAGCTTCGCGGCGACGATGTCGGAGGTGCGCTGCTCCTCGAAGGCGATCTCCGGATGCTTGTGGATGTCTTCGCGGATTGACGAGAGCTCAGCCTGATAATCGAGCACGCGCGTGATGATGGACATATAGGCTCCGGAGGCAGAAGGAGCGAGAATTGAGGCGCATGCAGGGGCCGCCTGTCAAACTTCCGCGCGCCCGGATTTCGCAAAGGCTAGCGGGAGATGGCAACTTTGCTAAAATGCAGCCCGATTCGCGTCGGCAACGGAAAACAGGTCCGCGGCATGCCCGTCGACTATACGAGCCTCTCGGCCTTGGTCGTTGAGGACAACGATTTTATTCGCGGCATGATCGTCAAGATGCTGCGCTCGCGAACGCTCAAGGCGATCCAGGAGGCGACCGACGGCAAGGCGGCGATTCGCCTTCTGATGGGCGGCTTCGTTCCCGACTTCATCATTTGCGACATCAAGATGCAGCCGGTGAGCGGCCTCCAATTCGTCGAGTTCGTCCGGACCGACGCGACGCTCTCGCGCCACAATTTTCCCGTGATCATCCTGACCGGCAGCAGCCTCCGCGACCACGTGGTCAAGGCCAAGGAGTATCGGGTCGACGCCTTCCTGCTGAAGCCGGTGTCTCGCGAGGGGCTGTTCGGCCGCATCGAGCAGGTGCTCGCCGGTCGCCGCGTTCCTGCCGGCTGATCTCGATGGCCTCGTCACGGCGTGGAGCGGCCCTGGTCACAGGCGCCGCCAAGCGGATCGGCCGGGCCATCGCCCTCGATCTCGCCGCAGACGGGTGGGACGTCGCTATCCATTACAATTCGAGCGAAGCCGACGCGGCGAGCGCGGTCGAAGCGATCGAGAAGCTCGGCCGGCGGGCCCTGGCGCTCAAGGCCGACCTGTCGCGCGAAGCCGAGACCGCACCGCTCGTCGGGCGTGCCTCAGCGGTTCTCGGCCCGCTGGCGCTTCTGGTGAACAACGCCTCGGTGTTCGAGAACGACGGCTGGAACAGCGCCGATCGCGCGTCCTGGGACATGCATCTCGAGACCAATCTTCGGGCGCCGTTCGTCCTGATCCAGGCCTTCGCGCGGCAGCTCCCGGAGGGGACCGACGGCAATGTCGTCAACCTCCTCGACGAGCGCGTGTGGAACTTGACCCCGGCCTTCGTCAGTTACACGGTCAGCAAGGTCGGCCTCTGGGGCCTGACCCAGACCTTGGCGCTGGCGCTGGCCCCTCGCATCCGGGTCAACGGCATCGGGCCTGGCCCGGCGCTGGCGAATATCCGGCAGACGCCGGAGCACTTTGCCGAGCAATGTGCCAGCATGCCGCTCAGGCGCGGCACGAGCCCAGAGGAGATCTGCAGGGCGATTCGATTCATCCTCGCCGCTCCCTCGCTGACGGGCCAGATGATCGCGCTCGATGGTGGCCAGCACCTTAGCTGGGCGCCGCCTGCCCGCGGCTGGGTGGTGCCGGAGTAGCGGCGCGCGACCCTGTTGGTCGGGGTCATCCGGCTCGACCGCGGGCCGGCGCGGCAAACTGGCGGAGTTCTGCGGTTTCCTGGTGCGGCGCAACCTGCCTTCAGCAGGAAAGTTGTACACAGCCGGATTCTCCGGAACGTCACCGGCCGTCCGAGTCAAGGGAAAGATGGGCTCAACGATCCGTTATCGAATAGTCACAGGTTTTCCGGAGCAACTTCAACGGGTTGCCAGAAACGCCCAAATGTTGAGCAGAAAGGTGAAGTTCAGGGTTTCTGCGGCTTCGGAAGCGCCGGGAGAAGACTGCCAACAGGGTTATCCACAGAGGCCGTGGATATCGTGACAGACCAAGGCAATCCGCGGCTTTTCGACGCCGCGGAGAATACTTCGGGAAACTCGCGAAAAACAATCTGACAATCGATCGAGCGCCGTTTTCGGCCGTGGCAGGTGTTCAAACGCGAAGCGGGCGGCGATGTCTCGACATCGCCGCCCGCTTCTTTACGACGGATGACTCAAGTCTGTCGGCTCAACCTTAGCGCCAGATCGGCCGGCCCATGTTCAGCGAATGCGGGTCGGTGAAGGCGCCCAGCGCCGCGCCGCCCACGCCGCCGATGATCGCGCCGGTGCCGGCGTTGCCGCTCAGGCTGCCGATGGCCGCGCCGGTGCCGGCGCCGATCAGGCCGCCCGACAGCGCCCGGTCGCCCTGGGTGTAGCCGCAAGCGCCAAGGCTCAGGGCCGCAAAGGTCATGACAACCGGCAAGGTGATGCGCTTCATATCTATCTCCTCTCGAATGTCGCGAGCTGCCCTTAAGCCACGAACCACGCAGTTGCCCGCGCTCACACGCAGGCGTCGCGATAGCGTTGCCAAGTCGCGCCGTTCTTCCGATAGCCTCTCGAGGCACGGATACCGGGCGACCGCCAGCTAGCCAAGGCAAAGCTCATGGTTTCGCTTGGACGCCACGTATGCACTTCCAACATCCGCCGGAAGGACAGGTTCCGAGTATGAGCGACGCGCCGGCCCGTGATCTTTTGGAGAATGACGAGCCGGCGAGCACGGGATTCGCACAGGGCGCGGCAGTGATCGAAGCGCAGCTCAAGCTGCTGCCACCAGGACCGGGCGTGTACCGGATGATCGATCGCCACGGCAACGCGCTGTACGTCGGCAAGGCACGCAGCATGAAGAAGCGCGTGGCGTCCTACATCCAGCTACCGCGGCTTTCTACGCGCCTCAAACGGATGGTGGCGGAGACGGCGCAGCTCGAGGTCGTGCAGACCCATACCGAGGTCGAAGCGCTGCTGCTCGAGTGCAATCTCATCAAGAAGCTGAAGCCGCGCTACAACGTGCTGCTCCGCGACGACAAGAGCTTCCCCTACATCCTCGCGACCGGCGACCACGACTTTCCGCGGCTGGTGAAGTATCGCGGCGCGCGCAACCGGCCCGGCGACTATTTCGGGCCCTTCGCGTCGGCCGGTGCCGTCGGGCGCACGCTCACCGCTTTGCAGCGTGCCTTCCTTCTCCGCAACTGCTCGGACGCGGTCTTCGCGCAGCGCACGCGGCCCTGCCTGCAGTACCAGATCAAGCGCTGCACCGCGCCGTGCGTCGAGCGCATCTCGAAGGAGAATTACGCCGCTTCTGTCCGCCAGGCGCGCGACTTCCTCACCGGCAAGAGCCGCCAGGTGCAGGACGAGCTGGCCGCAGAGATGGAGCGCGCCTCGGCGGCGCTCGATTTCGAGACCGCCGCGCGTACGCGCGATCGCCTGAGGGCGCTCGCCCAGATCCAGTCGCATCAGGACATCAACATCGAAGGGCTCGATGACGCCGACGTCGTCGCGCTCGCCCAGGATGCGGGCCAGACCTGCGTCCAGGTCTTCTTCTTCCGCTCGGGCAGCAATTTCGGCAATCGCGCCTACTTCCCGAGCCACGATAAGGCGCTGCCGGTAGACGAGATCATGGCGGCCTTCCTCGGGCAGTTTTACGCGGGCCGGCCGCCGCCGAAGCTGATCCTGACCAGCCATGCCCCGACCGAGCAGGCGCTGTTGGAGGAGGCGCTGAGCCTGAAGGCCGAGCGCCGCGTCGAGATCGCCCTGCCGCAGCGGGGGGCAAAGTCGAACCTGGTCGACCATGCGCTTCTGAATGCCCGTGAGGCGCTGGCCCGCCGGCTGGCCGAGAGCTCCTCGCAGCGGCGCCTCCTGGACGCGCTCGGCGAGAGCTTCCGGCTGGGGGCGGCGCCGAAGCGCATCGAGGTCTATGACAACAGCCACATCATGGGCACGGCAGCGATCGGCGCGATGATCGTCGCCGGACCGGAAGGCTTCCAGAAGAACGCCTATCGCAAGTTCAACATCCGCGAGGCGAAGCCCGGAGACGATTTCGCGATGATGCGCGAAGTCCTCACGCGGAGGTTCTCGCGCGCGCTGAAGGACGACCCCGAGCGGGCGGAGGGCGCTTGGCCAGACCTCGTGCTGATCGACGGTGGCAAGGGCCAGCTCTCGGCGGCGCAGGGAGTACTCGCCGAACTAGGGGCGATCGTGCCGATGGTCGCGATTGCCAAGGGCGAGGATCGCGATGCCGGGCGCGAGCGCTTCTTCCTGCCAGATGGCGGCGAGGTGACGCTCTCCCATGACGACCCGCTCCGCTACTTCCTGCAGCGGCTCCGTGACGAGGCGCACCGTTTCGCGATCGAGACGCATCGGGCCAAGCGCGCCAAGCCTCTCGGCGGCTCGGAACTCGACGAAATCGCCGGCATCGGCGCCAAGCGGCGTAAGGCACTTTTGTTGCATTTCGGATCGGTCCGCGAGATCGCCCGGGCGGGCTTGGCCGATCTGGAGAAGGTCGAGGGAATCTCCGGGACCGTGGCTCAGAAGATCTACTCCCACTTCCATGAGGGCGGCTGACGACCCACCTATGGATTGGTAGACTGGCGGCCCCGGACGGACCCGATGCACTTCAACCTGCCCAATGTCCTGACCTTCTCGCGCATTGCCGCGATTCCGGTGCTGGTCGCCCTGTTCATGATTCCGGGCGACAGCGGCCGCTGGCTCGCCTGCGCGGTTTTCACCATCGCGGCGGTCACGGACTATTTCGACGGTTACCTCGCCCGATCCTGGGGCCAGCTCTCCGAGCTCGGCCGCTGCCTCGATCCGATCGCCGACAAGCTGCTGGTTGCGGCGGTGCTGCTGCTGCTGGCCTTCTTCAACAGCCCGGGCCTGTTCTTCCTGCTGCCGGCGATGGTCATTCTGTGCCGCGAGGTTCTGGTCTCGGGCCTTCGAGAGTACTTGGCGCAGGCCAAGGTGCGGCTGCCGGTCAGCCGGCTCGCCAAATGGAAGACGGGGATCCAGATGGTGGCTCTCGGCTTCCTGATCGTCGCCGATTCCGGGCCGTTCTGGCTGCCGGCGACGGAGATCGGCCTGCTGGGGATCTGGATCGCTGCGACCCTGACCCTGGTAACCGGCTACGACTATTTGGCGACCAGCCTAAAGCATATGGAGCGGCCGAAGCGGAAGGCCGCACGCCCGCCGGCTGCGGCCAAGACCGCGACTCCCGTCGGCTGAGCTTGCGCATCTTCGGACTCGCCGGCTGGAGCGGCAGCGGCAAGACGACGCTGATGGCGAAGCTGTTGCCGGAGCTGATCCAGTCCGGGCTCCGGGTTTCGACGATCAAGCACGCCCACCATGCCTTCGATATCGACCGGCCCGGCAAGGATAGCTGGCAGCACCGTATGGCCGGTGCCAGCGAGGTGATGGTGGCATCTGCCAATCGCTGGGCGCTCATGCACGAGCTGCGCGGAGCGCCGGAGCCAGACCTGGACGAGCTGGTGACCCGCATGACGCCGGTCGACCTTCTGCTGGTCGAGGGGTTCAAGCGCCACGCCCACGCAAAGCTCGAAGTCTTTCGGCGCGCCAACGCGAAGCCGCTCCTGCACCTGGAGGACGCGCATATCGTCGCGATCGCGAGCACCGATCCGATCCCGGAAGCGCGCGTGCCGGTCCTCAACCTCGACGCCGCCGCGGCCATCGCCACCTTCATCCGCCGCCACACCGGGCTCGCCTGACATGGCTCAGCTCAGCGACGACTGCTTCGCCGGCGACAATCGGCTGCTGCCGCTGGAGGAGGCGTTCGCGCGGCTGAAGGACGTCTTCCCACCCGTCCACGAGGTCGAGGCGGTGCCGCTCGACCAAGCCGTCGGCCGGATCCTTGCTGCCGATCTCGCGGCGCCGATCGATGTGCCGGCCCACGACAATTCCGCCGTCGACGGCTACGCGCTTCTTCATGCCGATCTCGATCCGGCCGACCCGACCCGGCTCCGCATCGTCGGACGCGCGGCTGCCGGGCACCCCTTCCTCGAGACACCCGGCCACGGCACCGCGGTTCGCATCTTCACCGGTGGGCCGATGCCGCAAGGCCTCGACACCGTGCTCATGCAGGAGGACGCCAGCCTCGAGGGAGACAGGCTTGTGGTCCCGCCGGGGCTCAAGCGTGGAGCAAACCGACGTTTCGCTGGTGAAGACGCCAAGCGTGGAGCAGTCGCCATCGCCGCCGGGACCCGGATCCGGGCCCAGGAGATCGGACTCGCCGCTGCCTTCGGGCTCACGGCGCTCACCGTCCGTCGCCGGCTGCGCGTTGCCGTGCTTTCGACCGGCGACGAGATCGCGGAACCGGGGGCCGGACTGTCGGCGGGCCAAGTCTACGACTCCAACCGGCGCACGCTGGTGGCTCTGCTGACAGGGCTCGGCGCCGAGGTGGCAGATCTCGGCATCCTCAAGGATCAG
This sequence comes from Alphaproteobacteria bacterium, assembly GCA_016869375.1. Classification (GTDB taxonomy): domain Bacteria; phylum Pseudomonadota; class Alphaproteobacteria; order SHVZ01; family SHVZ01; genus SHVZ01. The sequence goes on from VGEH01000063.1 coordinate 25,425, forward strand.
CCGGATGAGATCCGCCGGCATCTCGCCGCCGCCGCCGAGAAGCACGATGCGATCGTGACCTCGGGCGGCGTCTCCGAGGGCGAGGAGGATCACATCCGGGGCGGTGTTGCGGCGCTCGGCCGGCTCCATTGGTGGCGCGTCGCGATCAAGCCCGGACGTCCGGTCTCGGTCGGCCAGATCGGCCGCGCCGCCTTCCTCGGTCTTCCGGGAAACCCGGCGGCGACAATGACGACCTTCTTCCTAGTCGCCCGACCCGTGCTGCTGCAGATGGCGGGGGCCGCGCCACGCACGCTCGTCCGGCTCAACGTACGCGCCGGCTTCGCGCAGAGGAAGAAGCCGGGACGGGTGGAGTATGTGCGCGTGCGGCTGGAGGACGGGCCTGACGGACCGGTCGCGCGGCGGTTCCCGCGCGAAGGGGCGGGGCTGCTTTCCTCCATGGTATGGTCCGACGGCTTGGCGGAGCTGCCGCTCGATCTTGAGCACCTTGAGGAAGGCGCCTGGCTCGCCTACCTGCCGTTCTCGGAGATGACCTGACTTGAAGCTGCTCTACTTCGCCTGGGTGCGCCAGCGCATCGGTATTGCCGAAGAGGAAGTGACGCCGCCGGCGAACGTGGCGACGCTCGGCGATCTCGTGGAGTGGTTGAAGGGGCGGGGACCCGGCTATGCCGCGGCCTTCGCCAATCCCGGCGTGATCAAGGCAGCGGTCAACCAGGAGTTCTCCCGCCCCGACCGTCGCCTCTCGCCCGGCGACGAGATCGCCCTGTTCCCGCCGATGACGGGAGGCTGAGCGGATGATCCGCGTCCAGGCCGAGGATTTCGACGTCGGCGACGAGATCGACCGGCTGACCTCCGGGCGAACCCATATCGGCGGCATCGCGACCTTCCTCGGCCTCGTTCGCGACATGGCCAAGGGCAGGCCGGTGACGGCGATGACGCTGGAGCACTTCCCCGGCATGACCGAGAAGGAGCTGGCGAAGATCGAGGTCGAGGCCCAGGAGCGCTGGCCGCTCGACGCGACCCTGATCATCCACCGCTACGGGCGGCTTGCGCCCGGCGACCGCATCGTCTTCGTCGCCGCCGCCTCGGCCCATCGCGAAGCGGCGTTCGAGGCCTGCATGTTCCTGGTCGACTACCTCAAGACCCGGGCGCCGTTCTGGAAGCTCGAGGAGGGGGCGGCAGGCGCCGAGTGGGTTGAGGCCCGTGAAAGCGACGATTTGGCGCGTGCTCGCTGGGAGGCCGACAGCAGCCTTGCCAAACGGGTCCGACCGGCCTAGGTTCCCGCGCCGTTTCGAGGGGCTCCGCCCCCACATGGTTCGGGCTGTTAGCTCAGTTGGTAGAGCAGCTGACTCTTAATCAGCGGGTCGCAGGTTCGAGTCCTGCACAGCCCACCACCTTTCCCATTGAAACCGTACGGATTCTCGGCTCTCAGGCCGAGCCTGTTCCGTTCTTTTTGCCGCCGGTTTGCAGTTGGTTTGCAGAGTTCGTTCGGTCGGCGTTCTCCGTAAGCGCCCGGTGAGGGCCACCTTGCGCGCTTCACGGTGATGAGCGATGAGGCTGTGAGGCTCCTTATGGAGTCCAAAAGGAGGCTCCTTAGTGCAA
>VGEH01000064.1 GCA_016869375.1 Alphaproteobacteria bacterium
GATCCACATACGAAAACAGTGAACCAGACCGATCGTCAGATCCGCGCATCTCATCCTCCTGACAAACTAAGGAGAATGAATCACCCTTCAAACCCGATTCGCTACAGACTTCTTCAACAGCCTGCTAGCCGCCGGTTCTTCGATTGTATCGGGCCGGTTTCGGGTCCATATATGATCCGATGACGTGAGCGACCGGACCAGCGGATCTGGTGCGCTTCACTGTTCCGCCCGCCGTGGCGGAGAACGGCCAGACCCATGGTCTTGCGCGCGCCCTTCACGTCGGAGCATTCCGACCTGAACGCCTTCCTGTTCGCCCCGATCGGTGCCGACAAGGCGGGAATGACCGTGACGGTCGCGACCGCGATGGCGCGGGCCGGTGTTGATCCCAGGGAAGAGGCGGTGCGTCTCGCCTATCTGTCGCCCGGCGATGCCGCGCATGTGCTGGCGACGATTATCGATTCATCCGAGATCGCCGATCCCGGCGATACCAGGGCGACGGCCGACCGCCTGATCGGGCTGCTGCCAAGAGCCCCGGCGCCGACTTCCTCTCCGGCGGTCCGGACAGGACGTATTCCGTCCGCCGTGCTCTGGGTGGTGTGCCTTGGCATGGCTGCCCTCTTCGTCCTCTCGGCGATGGGGGACAACCCGGCCTCGCTGGATCGCATTCCGCCCGGCCAGGACGAGGCCACGCCGCGCCACCCGCTGCCCTAGCGGCTAGGCCGCCTCGCCGAAGCCGCGCAGGTACTTCATCCCGGTGTCGCACATCAGCGTGACGATGGTGGAGCCGGGGCCGAGCTGCGCTGCCAGCTTCAACGCCGCGACGAGGTTGGCGCCGGTCGAGGTGCCGGCGAAGAGCCCCTCCTCGCGGGCGAGCCTGAGCGCCATCGCCTTGGCCTCCTCGGTCGCGACCGGCTCGATGCGATCGGCGACACCGTCCTTCCACAGCGGCACGACGAAGCCGGCGCCGATGCCGTCGATCTTGTGCGCGCCGGGCTTGCCGCCGGAGAGCACCGGCGATTCCGCCGGCTCGACCGCGACGAGGCGGATCTTGTCGTTCCTCTCTCGCAGGCGCTCGGCGGTGCCGCGGAAAGAGGCGGCGGAGCCGACCGCCTGCACATAGCCGTCGATGCGTCCGCCGGTCTGCGTCCAGATCTCCTCCGCCATCGCGCGATAGGCGGCGAGCTGGTCGGCGTTCTTGAGCTGATCCGTCCAGAAGGCGCCGGTCTCCTCGCGGATCACGCGGGCGCGCTCGATCATCGCGTGCGTCAGCTCCGCGGTCATGCGGCCGCTCTCGCTCTTCACCACGTGCAGCGCCGCACCCAGGATCCTCATGTGGTCGAGCTTCTCGCGCGCGAAGGCGTTCGAGGAGACGATGTCGAGCTTGTAGCGCTTGACCGCGGAGACCAGCGCCAGCGACACGCCGGTCGAGCCGCCGGTGTATTCGACGACGGCGCCGCCGGGCTTCAGCCTTCCATCCGCCTCCGCCGCCTCGATCATGGCGAGCGCCATGCGGTCCTTCATGCTGCCGGTTGGATTCTCGTTCTCGCATTTGACGAGGATGCGCGCGCTGCCCCTGGGCACGAGATGACGGAGCTCGACGAGCGAGGTATTGCCGATGCGCGCAAGGATGCCGGGACGGTTCTGGGTCATCGATGGCTCCGTTTCGTACCCCCTCTCCCTGCGAAGCAGGGGGAGGGATGGGGAGGGGGCCTCGTGAATCTTACGAAGCCCCCTCCCTAGCCCGCCCCCGCCTTCGGCAGGAGAGGGAACACGAGTAGCGGCGTCGAACCTTTGCGTCAGGTCCGGAATCCGGACCGCCGCCGCCATCCGCATGATAAGCTTCCTCCATGACCTCCTACGGCCAGTTCTGCGCGATCGCGCGCGCGCACGAGGCGCTGGGCGGGCGGTGGACCCTGCTCGTCGTGCGCGAGCTGCTCATGGGCAGCCGGCGTTTCAACGACATAAGGCGCGGCATCCCGCGTGTCTCGCGCACCATGCTGTCGGAGCGGCTGACCGCGCTCGTCGAGGCCGGCGCGGTCGAGCGCAGCGACGGGCCGCACGGTCCCGAATACGCGCTGACCGAGGCGGGGGCTGAGCTGATGGAAGTGGTCGGCGCCCTGGCCGCCTGGGGGCAGAAATATCTGCCGCGCCATGCGGCCGAGGAGGATCTCGACCTCGAGCCGCTGCTCGTCGACATGCAGCGCCGCATCCGTCCCGACGCACTGCCGAGGGAGCCGATCGTCATCCGCTTCGAGATCGACGGCAGGAGGCCGCCGCGCTTCCTGCTGCTTAAAGCCGGCGAGGCCTCGCTCTGCACGCAGAACCCCGGCTTCCCCGAGCCGATCTGCGTGCGCGCGCGGCTTTCCGCGCTGGTCGCCTGGTGGCGCGGCGATTTCGACTTCGCCAAGGCGCAGCGCCTGGGCCTTGCGATCGAGGGGCCGAAGGCGTTGGCCAAGGCGTTCCCCGGATGGTTCGAGCGCTACCTGTTCGCCCATGTCGAAGAGGCGCGCCGCGCATCATGACGCTCCGCATCGTCCGCCTCGGCACGCCGCGCGCGAAAGGCGAGGGGCTCCGCATCGGCACCGTCCGCCGCCCGCCCCGCGGCGTGAGGAAGGAGCGCTACGCCGCCGACGACTGGTACGATGTCTGGTTCCCCGAGCTCTCGCCGAGCGCCGGCCTCGTCGCCCAGGCGCTGAAGGCCGAGACCGACGTCGCGTGGAAGGGCTTCGTCTCCCGCTTCAAGGCCGAGATGGCGAAGCCCGGCCCCGCACACACAATCGACCTTCTCGCCGCGCTCTCGCATCAGAGCGATTTCTCCGTCGGCTGCTACTGCGAGAACGAATCCCGCTGCCACCGCTCGGTCTTAAGCGACCTCTTCAAGAACCGCGGCGCGAAGATGGGATGAGTTCGCCGCGTCGCGCCTTCTGCTGACAGCTCTCCGCGATTGCGCCATAACCGGTGCAACCAAGGAGAGCGACATGGCCATCGACTGGAATGGCGTCAGCGAAACCATCGCCAGGGTCGAGAAGAGCGGCTGCACCATCGGCCTTGCCGCCGTCGCGCCCTCGGGCGAGCGCTTCGCCCATAACGGCGACCGCCGCTTCGTCGCCGCGAGCACGATCAAGATCGCGATCATGATCGAGCTTTTCCGCAAGATCGATGCGGGCAAGCTGACGCTCGGCCAGGTCCACAAGCTCAAGCCCGAGGACAAGTCGACCGGCGGCGGCGTGGTCCTGCACCTCCATGACGGCATCGAGATGACGCTGGGCGATCACGTCTATCTGATGATGAGCATCAGCGACAACACCTCGACCAACGTGCTGATCGACTACACCGCGATGGACGCGGTGAATGCGGCGATGCGGAGCCTCGGCATGGCGAGCTCGACGCTGAACCGCAAGATGCGCGGCCGCCCGCCGATATCAGGCGAGCAGGAGAACTGGGCCGTCCCCAACGAATTCGCGGCGATGATCGCGGCGATCCTGGGGGAGAAGGCGGCCTCGCCTTCGTCCTGCCAGCAGATGATCGCGCTGCTGGAGAAGCAGCAGAACGACCGCCGCATCGCGCGTCACCTGCCGAAGGAGAACCGCCCGCGCTGGGGCACCAAGACCGGCACGCTCCCGGGCGCGGTCAACGATGTCGGATTCGTCATGACGCCGAAGGGCCCGGTGATCCTCTCCGTCTATGTCGAGAAGGCCACCGACACGCTCGCCGGCGAGGAGATCCTCGGCGACATCGCCCGCGCCGCGCTGAAGGCGGCGGGCTAAGGCGGGAGTCGTGCCGGAACCCACCGGCACCGGCCACGGTTCTTGAGGATGCCATGGCGACCACGAGAATGATCGCGAGCCTGATGGGGCCGACGCTTCTGGCGATCGGCGTCTCGCTGCTGGTCAATGCGCGTCATCTCCCGGAGATGGCCCGCCAGATCGGCAACGACCCGGGGCTGATCTTCGTCTCGGGCGTCCTGCTGCTCGTCGCCGGCCTCGCGATCGTGCGCGTGCACAACATCTGGAGCGGCGGCTGGCCGGTCGTGGTGACGGTGATGGGCTGGCTCGCCGTGGTCGGCGGCGTCCTGCGCATGGTCCTGCCGTTCTGGGCGGCCGGCATCGCCGCCGGCCTCGGGGAGAGCGGCATGCCGATCGTGCTCGGCGCGCTCGGCCCGCTGCTGGTCGGTGGCTTCCTCACCTACAAGGCGTTCAGCCGCGATTGAGCGATGACGCGGCCTGGCCGCCCTTCACCCGCGTTCGATACCGTCTCTTCCTTTCGCCATCCATTTGCCTTTGTTCCTGTGCATCGAGGTCGGATGAACCCCTGGCGGCTCCTCGGCTGGGGCACGGCGGCGTTCCTCCTGCTGCTGCCGCTGGTCGCGATGCAGTTCACCGACGAGGTGGACTGGGATGCCTTCGACTTCGTCTTCATGGGCATCCTGTTCGGCGGCGTCGGCCTCGGCTTCGAGCTTGTCTTCCGCCGGAGCGGCGACCGGACCTATCGGCTCGCCGTCTCCCTGGCGCTCGTCACCGGCTTCCTGATGATCTGGATCAACGCCGCCGTCGGCATCGTCGGCGACGAGGACGAGTTCAGCGTGCCCTTCGTCCTGGTGGTCGTTGTCGCGCTGCTCGGCGCTTTCCTCGCGCGCTTCAGGCCTGCGGGCATGGCGCGCGCCATGATCGCAGCATCGCTGACCCAGCTCGCGGTTCCGGCGGCGGAGTTCGCGCTGCTGCCGCAGGCTCGCGCGCTGGTTCTGTCGGCCGATGCGATGATCCTGATCGCCTTCTTCACCGCGCTGTGGCTCGCGGCAGCCCTGCTGTTCCGGCGAGCGGCTCGCTAGCCGCGCAGGGCGGCCGGCACGCGGATCCCCCCCGGAAGTCGCTGCGCGGGCGATACGGGAGGGCCGTGAAGGGCGCGCAGCCGCATGCGCGTCTCGGTCGCGCATCTGCCGGCTGTCCCGGCCCGGCGATCGGATCGGAGGAAGGCCAGTCTTTTCAATATGTTTTAGGCTATTTTCGTTAGGTATTTAATAATCTTCGGACTATTGTAACGTTGATTTTAATAGTCTACAAATCATTGATTGAGTCAGTCATTAGGCCTCAGGCTATGAATGCGGATCAGGCACAACGCGCCCGGGAGGCGCTCGACCGGCGTTTCGAGGCCATTTCCGGGCTTTCGCGCTTCGCACGCCCCCGCTTCGGCTGGATCAAGGCGATCCGGGAGGCCCTTGGCATGACCACGGCCCAGCTCGCCGCCAGGCTGGAGGTGTCGCAGCCGAGCATCTCCGGCGTCGAGGCGTCTGAAGGAATGGAGACGATCCGGCTCGATACTCTGAGGCGGGTTGCGGACGCGCTGGGCTGCGACCTCGTCTACGCGCTGGTGCCGAGAAAGCCGCTCGAGACGATGGTCCGGGAACGCGCGAGTGTCGTCGCCGCCTCGATGCTGGCGCCGGTCAGGCAAACCATGGCCCTCGAAGGCCAGGCGGTGGATCCCGCTCTCGTCAGCGAAGATCGGCAGCTGGAAATCGCCGCGCGCCAGATCCGGGCGCGCGACCTCTGGGATGAGCCGGATCGCGCTCCGCGGAAAAGGGCATCAACGAAACGAGACCGGTCGCCGGCGAAACGCCGGTGACCGGTCTGTTCCGTGCCGGCGACGGCGAGACGCCCTTGAGCGAGGAGGACAAGGAGGGCCTCATCCCGTCCTATGTCGCGACGCGCGGCGAGCTCAATGCCGAAGAGCAGCACAACATCCTCGAGGCGAGGTTCTGGGTACGGTCCCGCAAGAACCGGATCGACATTCTGGACGAGACGACGCTTCGAGACCTCCATCGCCGCATGTTCGGCAGGGTGTGGCGATGGGCAGGCGAATGGCGTGAGCGCGAGACCTCGATCGGGGCCGACCCTCGCCAGGTTCCGATCCTGATGCGCCAGCTCGCCGACGACGTGCGCTACTGGATCGCGAACGACACATACCTGCTCGACGAGATCGCGATCCGCTACCATCACCGCTTCGAGCAGATCCATCCCTTCCGCAACGGGAACGGCCGGACCGGCCGCTTTGCCGCAGACATCCTGGCGCGGAAACTTGGAGCAACGCCCTTCACCTGGGGGGCGGGAATCCAAGACAAGAGAGCGGCTCGCCAGCAATACCTCGATGCGCTCAGGACGGCCGACCGCGACCTGGACTTCGGTCGTCTGACGAAGTTCGCGCGGAGCTGAGCCGAGACGCCTAAGCCTCGAATCGCCCCCCGCCCTCGCGGTCGCGCTCGTAGTGGCGGGCGAGCGGAAACGGCGGCAGCCAGGATTCGCGCCGGATGGTCCAGAGCTCATAGGTCGGCTTGAGCTGGTCGGGCGCATCCATGGAACCGAGGTTCACCTCGATCTCGTCGCCGCTGCGCCCGAAGACGGTCGAGCCGCAGCGGGGACAGAAGGACCGCCCGCGATAGGTGCGCGTCTCGCCCTCGATCGTCACCGCCTCCGCGGGGAAGATCGCGGAGGCGTGGAACAGCGCGCCGTGATGCTTGCGGCAATCGAGGCAGTGGCACATCCCGACGCGATAGGGGCGCCCCGTGGCCACGAAGCGTACCTCGCCGCACAGGCAGCCGCCGGTGAACCGGTCCATGTTCAACTCTCCTCGGATCAGGCAGGCAGCGGCTCGTCGTCCGGGATGACCGCGTCGACGTCGATCTCCATCAGGAATTCCGGCCGGCCGAGACCGGCGACGATCAGGCCGGTCGAGACCGGATATACCCCTTTCAGCCAGCGGCCGATCACCTGGTAGACCGGCTCGCGATGCGCGCGGTCGACCAGGTAGATCGTGGTCTTGCAGATGTGCTCCAGCCGCGATCCCGCTTCCTCGAGCAGGATCTGGGTGCAGCGCATGGCGTTCTCTGCCTGCGCCGCCGGATCGCCGATGCCGTGGATCCTGCCCTCCAGGTCGACCGCAGTCTGGCCGCGCACGAAGAGGTGCCGCCCGGCGCGCACCACCATGCAGAGGTCGTTATCGAGCCTGGGATTCTGGTCGCGCGTGTTGAACTTGCGGAGCCTGACATGGGCCATGGAGCGATCAATCCAGCTTGAAGTCTTGCGCCCGCACGAAGGCGCCGAAATCCGTGCGCTGCGGGTGCGCGTACTGGCGGGCCTTGTCCTCCGACCAGCCGTAGAAGGGTGCCTCGCCCCAGCGGGCGGGATCGCGCTGCTTGAGACCCGGCTCGCGCGCGTTGCGGCGGCGGTCGTATTCGTCGAGCTGGGCCTCCAGCCTGCCGGCGTCGTAGGCGTCGACATGCACGCGGGCGTCGATCGCCAGCCGCGCCGACAAGCGCCCTTCGGTCGCGGGCCAGCCGACGCAGAGGCCGGCGATCGGCACCACGCGTTTCGGCAGGGCGAGCACGTCGCGCAGTACCTCGCAATTGTCGCGCACGACGCTGATCGGGCAGCAGCCGAGGCCCACCGCCTCGGCCGCGGTAATGAAGCTGGTCATGACGATGGCGCCGTCGACCGTCGAGTTGAAGAAGGCGTCGAGGTGGTCGTTCGGATAGGGCTTGCCCCTGAGCGCCGAGATGCGCGGCATCCGCTGGGCATCGCCGCAGAAGACGAGGAAGACCGGCGCGTCCTTCATCCACGGCATGCTCGGGATCAGGTCCATGATCGCCCTGCGCTTCGCCGCATCCCGGACGATCACGACATCGCCCTGCTGCAGATCGCTCTTGGACGGCGACGACAGCGCGCAGGCGAGCAGCAGCCGCAGCAGCTCAGGGGCGACCGGCTTGTCGAGATAGCGCCGGCAGACGCGCCGGCTCGCCATGCGCCTCAGCGTCTCCAGGCCCTGGAGGCTCGGATCGACCGTCAGCGTCTCGCCGAAGCGCTGGGCCAGCACCTCCTCGATCGCCTTGGCATCGGTGGGATTGGTCAAGGGCAGGTTCCTTCCTCAGGCATCAATTCGCAGCCGAAGCGGTCATGCGAGGTCTCGCAGCGCCGCCTCGCAATCGAGATCTTCGAGAGCGAGCATGACGCGCTCGAAGTTTGGCCACCACTGCGCGGCCGGGAGACTTTCCCGGGCCTGCCACAAGGGCACGTGGAGATGGGTGACGACCGCCAGGCGATAGTCGCGGCGAAGCGCCGCGATATCGTAGTCGCGAACGCCCTGAACCACGAGCGCGCGGTGATAGTGCCGCAGCAGCCGGTCCTCGAGGGCGCGGCGCCGCTCCGGATACCAGTGCACGGCCATCATATAGGCAAGATCCCAGGCCGCCGGCCTCACGCGCCAGTTCTCCCAATCGATTATGCGGATGTCCCTCGACCCTTCCTCGCGCGGGTAGAACAGGTTCCAGACATGCGCGTCGCCGTGAGTCAGCGTGAGATCCCTGGTCGAGGCGAAGCGGCGCTTGAGGCGCGGATAGGCGGCGATCACGCGTTCGCATCTCTCGCGCCGTTCGCCCGACAGCCGGTCGTCCAGACGATCGGCAAAGGCGACAAAGGCCTCGGCGACGTCGAGGCCGATGCGGTCGAGATTCGGGAGCTGGCCGATGTCGTTGCCGAGCCTCGGATCGCCCCACATCGAGGCGTGCAGGCGGGCGAAGGTTTCCATGATGTGCTCGCACTCGGCCGTCGTCGGCGGCAGCGGCCAGTCCCCGGACTCGCGATGGCTGTCGGAAAGGTCCTCGAGCAGCAGGTGAAAGCGCCGGGTCTCCGGCTCGAAGGCGGCGTCGTAGCAGCGCGGCACGGGCGGATCGGTCATCGCCGGGGCGATGTCGCGGTAGAACGTGACCTCGCCAAGACCCGGAGTCCAGCCGCTCGCCGACTTCCACGTCTCGCTCGTCATCTTCAGGATGAGGCGCCTCGGCGCGCCTCGGGGCGGCTCGCCGCCATAGGCGATGCCGAGCCGCGCCACGACGGAGACGATCCTCGGAGGGGGCTCGCTCACGCTGACCGACGCAACGCGCACGCCGGCGAGGCCCGGCCTCCGGCGCAGGACCTCCGTCAGCCAGCCGGGCGTGACGTCCTCGGGTCTTTTCAGGACAGTGCCGGTCATCGCCGCGGCGATAGGCAGGTTGCGGTTCGCCGTCGGACTAGGTCGCCTTCGTCCCCTTCCACTCGCGCACCTTGTCGGTCATACCATCATGCTCGCCCAGCGCGCGCTGCGGGTGGCCGTCCCACCAGTCGGGGATCTGCGCCTTCCGCTCGGGGTTGCGCGGATAGAAGATGCGGTTCTCCGGCTTCGAGGTCTCGCCGACGACGAGAAGCCTGACCTCGGACTCGGTGTTGTTGAGGAAGCTGTGGGCGAGACCGGTGCCGGAAGGGAAGCCCACGGCATCGCCGGGCCTCAGGCGATGCAGATGCCCGTCGAGCCAGACATCGGGCGTGCCTTCCAGCACATAGACGAACTCCTCCTCCGCGCTCTCGGCATGCGGGTAGGAGGTTCGCCGTCCGGGCGGCAACCGCTCGTGATGGATGCCGAGCCGCTCGAGGTCGAAATACCGCGCCAGGCTCGCACGGCGCGCCATCAGCTCGTCGTCGCCGTCGTAGCGGCGATCGTCGGGGCGTTCGATCTCGGTCCAGTGCACGATGGCGGCCGGCCGGCTGCTCGACGTCATGGTGGTCTCCAGCGAAACTGAGGGCGCGACGATAGCATGCGCGGCTTGCACCCGAAGACGACCCGCGCGAAAGTCGCGGATCGACTCTCAGGGGAACACGACATGAAGCCGATCCTGGCGCTCGCCGCCGATCTCGCCGAGGGGCGGACGACGTCCCGGAAGCTCGTCGAGGGCGCGCTCGAGCGCATCGACGACAAGTCGGGCGAGGGCAGCCGCGCCTTCATCAAGGTCTGGCACGAGCGTGCCCGCGCCGAGGCCGATCTCTGGGACAATGTGCGAAGGCTGAGCTCCATCGCGCTGCCGCTCGCCGGCATCCCGGTCTCGGTCAAGGATCTGTTCGACGTCGCCGGCGAGCCGACCACGGCCGGCTCGACCGCGCTCAAGGATGCCGCGCCCGCCGCCCAGGACGCGCCGATCGTGCGCCGGCTGCGCGCCGCCGGCGCGGTGCTGATGGGCCGCACCAACATGACCGAGTTCGCCTATTCCGGCATCGGCATCAACCCGCATTACGGCACGCCGAGGAATCCGTGGGACAGGAAGCGCGGCCGCATTCCCGGCGGCTCCTCCTCTGGCGCTGCGATCTCGGCGACCGACGATATGTGCGCCGGATCGATCGGCTCGGATACCGGCGGCTCGGTGCGCATCCCCGCGGCGCTCTGCGGCCTTGCCGGCTTCAAGCCGACGGCGAGCCGCATCACGCTCGAAGGCGCCTTTCCGCTCTCCTTCAGCCAGGACTCGATCGGCCCGCTGGCGAAGACGCTCAGCTGCTGCGCGGTGCTCGACGCGGTTATGGCGGACGAGCCGGCGAAGGTGCCCGATCCGCGCCTGGTCGCGGGCCTCCGCCTCGGCGTGGTGAAGACGCTCGTCCTCGACGGGCTCGATGCAACGGTCACGGCGGCCTGGGAGCGTGCGCTGAAGCGGCTCTCGGATGCCGGCGCCAATCTCGTCGATGTCGAGATGCCGGACCTGCCGGAGATCCCGAAGATCAACGCCAAAGGCGGCTTCTCCGCGCCCGAGGCCTATTCGCATCACCGCGAGACGATCGCGACCAAATCCCAGATGTTCGATCCGCTCGTGCTCTCGCGCATCAAGCGCGGCGCCGAGATGCCGGCAGCCGACTACATCGACATCATGCGCATCCGAAAGGAGATGATCGCCCGCGCGCGTACCATCACCAAGGCCTATGACGCGATCGTCATGCCCACATGCCCGATCGTGGCGCCGGCGCTCGACGAGGTGGCGACGCCCGAGACTTTCATGGCGAAGAACGCGATGGTGCTGCGCAACACCTCGCTCTTCAATTTCCTCGACCGCTGCGCGCTGACCTTGCCGATCCAGGCGCCGGGCGAAGGCCCGGTCGGCCTCATGCTCGTCGGCGAGCACGGCCACGACCGCCGCCTCATCTCCGTCGGCCTCGGCATCGAGGCGGTGGTGACGCAGAGGTAAAGGCTCAAATCACGAAGCCCCCTCCCTAACCCTACCCCTGCTGCGCAGGGAGAGGGGACTCGACTTCGGCTCCCTCTCCCGCCGAAGGCGGGGGAGGGTGGGGAGGGGGCCTCGTAATGCCAAGGCTGCCATGCCCAAGCGGCTGATGCTCGACACCAACGTCTACGACCTCATCGTGGCGAAGCACGGCTTCGCCGAGCGCGTCAATCGCGCCGTCGTCGCGGGTGAGATCGAGATCCTGCGCACGCGCATCCACGACGAGGAGATGGCGCGCATCCCGAATGCGGCCAAGCGCGCGGCGATGCGCGCGATCCGCAGCCGCCTGGTCCCGGTCAGCGAGGCGGCATGGTCGAAGGATGGCCCGCCGCCCTCCGCGGACGCGCAGATCGCCGCGACCGCGGCCGAGACGGTGGATGTGCTGGTGACCGAGGACAAGGACCTGCGCGCCGAGGCGAAGAGGCACGTCGAGGTGTGGAGATTCGAGGAGTTGGTCGCGTTCGTCGGATCGTAGCCGTCAGCTCGCTCTTTGCGCGAACCGCTTGTAGACCACCGGCACCAGGGCCAGCAGCGCAAGCCCGCAGAAGGCGGCGATCATCTCGGGGGTCAGCACGCTCTTCACCGAGAATTCGCCGCCGGCCTCGAGGATGCGCCCGAGGCCGCAGCCGGCCAGCGTGAACACCAGCGTGCCGGGGATGATGCCGAGCAGCGTCGCGCCGACATAGGTGCCGAGGCCGACGCCGAGGAAGGCCGGCACCAGGTTGACGATGAAGAACGGGAACAGCGGCACCAGCCGCAGCACCAGCAGGTAGGAGAAGGCGTTGCGGCGGAAGCCCGCTTCCATGCGCCCGAAGAAGGATTCGGCGCGCGTGCGCAGGAGGCCGCCGATCGCGGTGCGCGCGGCGAGGAAGAGCAGCGTGGCCCCCAGGGTCGCGGCGATCACGGTCAAGGTCGTGCCGAGCCAGGCGCCGAACAGGAAGCCGCCGATGATGGTCATGAACACCGCGCCCGGCACCGAGGCGGCGACGGCGAGCGCGTAGAGCATCAGGTAGATCGCCGCGGCGCCGACGGAGTTCTGCTCGACGAAGCCGACGATGATCCGGTGATGCGCGCGCAGGTGATCGAAGGTCAGGTAATAGCCGAGGTCGGTCGCATAGGCGAGCACGACCACGACGACGATCGCGACGATCGGAAGGAAGCGCTTCATCGCGCCCACCCCAGCAGAAAGCGCACGATCTTCTTGGTGCGCTCGCCGAAGATCGCCGGCGTGTAGAAGCTGCCGGCGGCGCGCTTGGAGGCTTCGCCACGCGTCGGATAGGGCGCTACCATCTCGGCGATGGCGCCGATCTTGAGGCCCTTGCGGATCGCGAGCTCCCAGAGCTGGATCAGGTCGCCGGCCTCATGGCCGGCGATGCCGCATCCGAGGATGCGGCCGCGCTTCGTCACGACCGCCTTCACCAGCCCGTCGTCCTCGGCCTCGGTGCGGGCACGGTCGTTCTCGGCGAAGCGCGCGCGCAGCACCGTGACCTCGCCATGCTCTGCCTTCGCCTGCGCCTCGGTCATGCCGACCTGCGCCAGCTCGGGCGAGGCATAGGTGACCCAGGGGCAGAGGCCGAGATTCACCTTGGCCGGCAGGCGGAACAGCGCGTTCTTGATCACGACGCCGGCGTGGTAGCTCGCCCAATGCGTGAACTGCCGGTCGCCGACCGCGTCGCCGACGGCATAGATGCGCTTGTTCGCGGTGCGCAGCCGCGCATCCACGGCGATGCCTTTCGGCGAGCGCTCGACGCCGGCGGCCTCCAGGCCGAGCGCGTCGAGATCGGACGTGCGTCCGACGGCGACCAGCAGATCGGAGCCCTCGACGCGCTGCATGCCGGCGATCGTGAGCGCGACGCCGTTGCCTGATCGCGCCACGCTTTCGATCCTGGCGCCTTCATGCAGCGTGACGCCGTCGGCGAGCAGCCGCGCGCGAACGACCTCGACCAGCTCGGGATCGTCCTTGGAGAGGATCGTCGCCGCCTCGACCACGGTCACCTTCGACCCGAGGTGCCGGAAGGCCTGCGCCAGCTCTATGCCGATCGGCCCGCCGCCGATCACCAGCAGATGCTCCGGCAGCGATGCCAGGTCGAAGACGGATTCGTTGGTGAGATAAGGGATCTCGGCGAGGCCGGGGATCTTCGGCACCGCCGGCTTCGATCCGGTCGCGACGACGAAGCGCTTGGCGCGCACGATGCTGTCGCCGGCCTCGACCCGGTCGCGGTCGAGGAAGCGCGCCTCGGCCTTGATGACGATGCAACCCAGCCTCTCGAACCGCTCCTCCGAGTCATGCGGCGCGATCCCGGCGATCGCGCCCTGCACGTGCTGGCGAAGCGCCGCGAGATCGATCGCCGGCTCATGCCCGTTGACGCCGAAGCGTCCTGCCCGGCGCACGGCATCGGCGACGCGCGCCGCCTTGATCAGCGCCTTGGACGGCACGCAGCCGGTGTTGAGGCAGTCGCCGCCCATGCGGCCCTTCTCGATCAGGACGACGCGGGCACCCATCTGCACGGCGCCCGCGGCCACAGAAAGGCCGCCGGAGCCGGCACCGATCACGCAGAGGTCGGTCGCGATCTCGTTCATCCCCACACATCAAGAATGCGCGCCGAGGGCCGATAAGTCAGCCCGCCATCGGTCACGTCGCAGTGAGACGGCGTTAGGAGCCTATTCGAGCGATAGTCACGGCCTGGATTGCGAGGCGCTGCGGCGAGGGCGCGAAGCGGGCGCGACGGCGATGCTGGACGCATCGCCTAGCACCCGCGACAAAGCCATCGCCCGGCGCGTCGCAACCCGAAGGGCCGTCGTTGCAAAGGCTTGGGCGTCGTCGAGCGTTCGCTCGTGGTGCGTCCGCACCACGTCGCTCCGCTCTCCTAGCCCAAGCCTTTGCAACGCCGGTCCAGGCCATGACTATCGCTCGGATAGGCTCCTAAGCCGGCGGCAGCAATACCGGCATCACGGTCATGTGACCATTGTCATCGCCGGCCGCGAGGAACTTGCCGTCGGGCGACCAGGTCAGCGCCGTCACCTCGGCCTTGGTCGCTTCGAGCGCCAGCGCCACGCGGCGCCAGGTGATGCGACCGATCGAGACCTCGCCGTTCTCGTAGCCGCAGGCGACGCCGTCGCCGGCGGGATGGCAGGCGACGCGCGTGATCACCTGGGTGCCGCGTCCGCCGAACTCGACCGGCGGTTTCCCTGAGGGACCCGATCCGGCGAAGGGCCAGCAGATGATCTGGTCGGCGCCCGATGTCGCGAGGAAGTAGGGCTTGGTCGACCAGGCGAGCGCCTTCACCTTCTGCGGATATCCAGACATGCGGATGTCGGAGGCCGCCGGCAGGCGCCAGCCATGCAGGTCGTTCTCCTGCGTCGCCGTCATGACGTAGCCGCCATCGGGCGCCCAGCACACCGAGATGTGCGAGCCCTTCCAGGGCAGCACCTTCGGCTTCGACTCCGTCGAGTTGACCCACCAGAGGCTGACGCCGCCGTAATGCGCGACCGCGAGTCGCTTGCCCTTGGGGTCGATCGCGAGCCCGGCGACGGTCGAGGGATGGTGGCGCGCCGGACCGAAGCCTTTCTCGTCGCCGATGTAAGCATCCTTGCCGGCGCCGTAGGCGCGGAAGCCGGATGGCGAGCTCGTCACCTGCTCGATCCATTTGCCCTGGTGCCTGGCGATCTCGGCGATCGCGCCCTCGGCATCGAGGCGCACCAGGCGCCCATCGTCGAGCCCGGCGAGCCAGCCGGCATCGTCCATGTCCTGCACCAGCGCCAGGATGCCGCCCTCGGTGACGGTCACTTCCTTGGTGGCACCATCGGCGAGTGTGACGATCCGCGCCGTGCCGTCGCCCAGGCCGAAGCAGAGATGCGAGCTCCGGCGATTGAAGATCGCGGCGACGACGGAGGCATCGGCGGAGAGGGTGATTGGGGATTGAGTCATGCCCCCCATCCTAACCTTCCCCCGCGCTCCGCGGGGGGAAGGGACACGAACTCATGCTCCCTCCCCCCTTTGTGGGGGAGGGTTGGGGTGGGGGCATCATGGAACTCGACTTAGGCGATGCAGGCCTGGAAGCCGCGCTTGAGCGCGGGCACGTCGAGGTCGCGGCCGATGAAGACGAGCTGGCTCGTGTGCTTCTCGCCTTCCTTCCAGGGGCGGCCGGGCTGGCCGTCCATCAGCATGTGGACGCCCTGGAAGACGAAGCGGCTGGCCTCGTCCTTGAAATCGAGGATGCCCTTGGAGCGCAGGATGTTCTGGCCGAATTCGCGCAGGACCATGCCGATCCACATGTCGAAGCGGCGGCGGTCGAGCGGCTGGTCGAGCTCGAAGGAGACCGACTGCACCTCGTCGTCATGGTCGTGGTCGTCCTCTTCGAGGAAGTCCGGCTTGATCTCGAGGATGCGCTGAAGGTCGAAGGCGCCGACGCCGAGGATCGCGTCGAGCGGCACGTTGCCGCGCTGCGCATGGATCACCTTGGCGAAGCGGTTGATCTTCTTCAGGCGCGCCTCGACCTCCTGAAGCTTCTCCGGCGAGACCAGGTCGGTCTTGTTGAGGATCAGGATGTCGGCGAAGGCGATCTGGTCCATCACCTCGTGGCTGTCGTCGAGCGACTCCAGCACGTGATAGGCATCGACCACCGTCACCACGGCGTCGAGGCCGCAGCGCCGCTTCACCTCCTCGTCGGCGAAGAAGGTCTGCGCCACCGGCGCCGGATCGGCGAGGCCCGTGGTCTCGACCAGGATCGCGTCGAACTTGCCCTTGCGCTTCATCAGGCCGTTGATGATGCGGATCAGGTCGCCGCGCACGGTGCAGCAGATGCACCCGTTGTTCATCTCGAAGACTTCCTCGTCGGCGCCGACGACGAGCTGGTTGTCGATGCCGATCTCGCCGAACTCGTTGACGATCACGGCGTATTTCTTGCCGTGCTCCTCGGTGAGAATCCGGTTGAGCAGTGTGGTCTTGCCGGCGCCGAGAAAGCCGGTGAGCACGGTGACGGGAACCTGTTCGGCCATGAAGGAAGACTCCGACTTCAAGAAGGGGCGGACCTTACCGCCGCCCGCCTAGTTTTGCAGCATGGCAGATGTAATGAGCGCGACGTTGTGGCGAAAGAGGGCCTCGTAGCTTCTCGCCGGCCCATCGGTGCCGGACAGCGCGTCGGAGTAGAGGCGGCCGCCGACCGTGACCCCGGCCTCGCGCGCGAGCTGCTCGACCAGGCGGCGGTCGGTGATGTTCTCGACGAACACCGCCTTGATGCCCTCCTTGCGGATCTGGTCGATCAGCGTCGCGATGCTCTTGGCCGAGGGCTCGGCGCCGGTGGTGATGCCGCGGGGCGCCCGGATCGTGAGGCGAAAGCGCTCGGCGAGATAGCCGAAGGAATCGTGGCTGGTGATCAGCTTGCGCTTCGCCGCGGGCACCTCGGCGAAACGCGCCTCGGCCCAGGAATCCATTGCGGCGAGCCGCACCGCGACCGACTGCGCGCCGTTGCGATAGACCTCGGCGCCGGCCGGATCGGCCTTGGCGAGGCCGGCGGCGATATTGTCGGCGTAGCGCATCATCCGGCGCGGGTCGTGCCAGACATGCGGGTCGGCGTCTTTTCCATGGGCATGCCCATGCGCATCGGCCATGCGCCGCGTGCGGATGTTCTGGGTCGCGACCACGATCTCGGCCCTGGTGCCGGAGGCCTTGATCAGCCGCTCGATCCAGCCCTCGAAGCCGAGCCCGTTGGTGACGACCACCTTCGCCCCGGCGAGCACGCGGCTGTCCGCCGGGGTCGGCTGGTAGACATGCGCATCCTGGTCGGGCCCGACCAGGGAGGTCACCTTGATGCGGTCGCCGCCGACCTGCGCCGTGATGTCGGCGAGGATCGAGAAGCTCGCCACCACCGGCATGGGCTGGGCGGCGGCGGTTCCACCGACGAGAGCGAGGAAAAGAGCCAGGATGAGATGCATGGAAGTGTTATGTTATTACATATCGATCAAGTCAAGCGCATCTGGCCCGCCGCCGGGGCCGTTCCTATAGTCCGGCCCTTCTTGTAGTCCGGCCCTTCTGGGGGGAACGAACAGCCATGACCGTGCGGGTCGCGTCGATCGGCGAGTGCATGATCGAGCTTCGCCATCGAAGCCCGACCGACATCGACCTCGCCTTCGGCGGCGACACGCTCAACACGGCCGCCTATCTGGCGCGGCTGGGACCGTCGGCCGGGCTTTCGGTCGACTACGTGACCGCGCTCGGCGACGATCCCTATTCCGAGGCCATGCTCGCCATGTGGAAGGGCGAGGGGATCGGGACGGGGCTGGTGCAGCGGCTGCCCGGCCGTGTCCCCGGCCTCTATGCGATCCGCACCGACAGGAAGGGCGAGCGCAGCTTCTTCTACTGGCGCTCGGCCTCTGCCGCGCGCGACATGCTCGAAGGCCCGCATGGCGAGGCGATCCTGCCGGCGCTCGCCTCGTACAACTGGATCTACTTCTCCGGCATCACGCTCTCGATCCTGCACGAGAAGCCGCGGCATCGTTTGATGGAGGCGCTGGCGGCAGCGAAGAAGGCCGGTGCCAAGCTCGCCTTCGATCCCAATTACCGCCCGCGCGGCTGGCCCAGGCCCGATGTCGCCCGCGCAGCGATCACCGAGGCGATGAAGCTCGCCGATCTGGCGCTGCCGAGCTTCGCCGACGAGAAGCTGCTCTTCGGCGATCCTGATCGCGAGGCGACGGCGCTGCGCTTAAGCGATCTCGGCGTGCGCGAGGTCGTGGTCAAGGACGCGGAGAATCCGTGCCTCGTCGTCGTCGATATCGACGAGCTGGAAGTCATCGGCCGCGACGTGCCCAAGCCCGTCGACACCACCGGCGCCGGCGACAGCTTCAACGCTGCCTATCTCGCCGCTCGCATCAAGGGCGCCAAACCGGCGGAGGCCGCTGCCGCCGGCCATGTGCTGGCCGCCGAGGTGATCCTGCATCCCGGCGCGGTGATCCCGAAAGAAGCGATGCCCTCGGCGGAGCTGGTGTTCGGGTGAGTAAGCCGTCCCTGTAGCGTCTATAGCGGATTTACTATAGAGTGCCTGGAAAGCCGCTTCATTGGGTCGGCCGTTCGCTGGACGATCTGCTCGAATTTCCGGCGGCGGTCCGACGAGAGATGGGCTACGCGCTCTATGTTGCTCAGTCAGGCGGTCGCCATCCGTCGGCGAAGCCGCTGAGAAGCTTCGCTGGCGCAGGAGTGATCGAGATCGTCGAAGATCATGCCGGCGACACGTTCCGGGCGGTCTATACGGTCCGGTTCAGCGATGCGGTCTATGTGCTGCATGCGTTTCAGAAAAAGTCGACGCGCGGGATTGCCACGCCGAAACGAGAGATGGACTTGATCAGGTCGCGACTGGGTATCGTTGAACGGATGCGAGCGGAACAGCGGAAATGAGCGAAATTAAGCAGAGTTCCGGCAACGTCTTTGCTGATCTAGAGCTGGAGGATGCCGGCGATCTCCTGGTGAGGGCCGAGCTGACGCGACAGATCCACGACCTGATCAAGCGCCGCGGCCTCACTCAGACGGCGGCAGCACGCCTTCTGGGCTTGGCGCAGCCTGACGTCTCACAGCTCGTCCGGCTCCGGCACACCGGCTTCTCGACCGACCGCCTGCTGCGGCTTCTGCTCAAGCTCGGCCAAGACGTAGACATCGTGTTGAAGCCGGTTTCCGCGCGCCGTCGTACGCCCGGCAAGGTCCGCGTCGTCGCCGCGTGAACTACCGCCACGCCTTTCATGCCGGCAATCATGCCGATGTGCTGAAGCACGCGACGCTCGCGCGGGTGCTGGTGCATATGCTGGAGAAGCCGAAGCCGTTTCTCTTCCTCGACACCCATGCGGGCATCGCCCGATACGACCTCGAGGCCGACGAGGCGAAGCGCACCGGCGAGGCGGATGACGGAATCAGGAAGCTGTGGGCGCTCGATCCGGCGCCGGCGCCGTTCAAGTCGTATCTCTCGCTGGTGAAGCGCATCAACCGCGACGGTCTCCGCTGGTACCCTGGCTCGCCCGGCATCGCGCGGCTGCTGATGCGGCCGGAGGACCGCATCGAGCTCTGCGAGCTGCACCCCCAGGACGTGCAGACGCTCAAGCGCGCCACCGCGGGCGACAGGCGCGTCACCGTCCGCCGGGAGGATGGCTACCACGCGCTGAAGGCGCTGCTGCCCCCGCCGGAGCGGCGCGGCGTCGTGCTGGTCGACCCGCCTTTCGAGGCGAAGGACGAAGCCGAGCAGCTGCTCAAGGGCATGCGCCAGGCGCTCAAGCGCTTCGCCACCGGCACCTATCTGATCTGGTACCCGATCAAGGATCGCCCGCCGGTCGACGCCCTGCATGAGGGCCTCAGATCGACCGGGGTGAAGCGCCAGCTCGTCGCAGAGTTGTGGATGAGCCCCCCTCTTTCGCCTATGATTCTCAACGGCTCGGGGCTCGTGATCATCAACCCTCCTTTCAAGCTGGAAACATGGCTCAGGGAGGCTCTCTCGGCGTTGACCGGTATCTTTAACGCTCATGATCACAAAGTTGCCTGGCTCGTTCCCGAGTAACGGCGGCCAGCGCGAAACGCGCTTTCCATGTGTCGGAACGGAAAACGCTTGCCTCGATTAGCCTATACTCGTATGAGCGTGGTAACGGCGCGTGTACCGGCGACAATTCCGGTAAAAGGCGTCGGATCGGGGGGCTACCTATGATGTTGAAGCTCAAGCGGAAAAAGCTCACTTCCAACGACGCGGCGACCGCCGCCCGGGCCCGCCGGCACACCCTCGGCGACCGCTTGCGCGAGCTCAGGAAGGCCAAGGGCTGGACCCTTTCCCGGGTCAGCGAGATGACCGGCCTCGCCCCCTCGACCCTCTCCAAGGTCGAGAACAAGCAGATCTCGCTCACCTACGACAACCTCGCCAAGCTCGCCGACGGGCTGAAGATCGACCTGGCCGACCTGTTCACGCCGGAGACGATCCAGGCGACCACCGGGCGGCGCTCGATCACCCGCGCCAAGGAAGGCCGCACGCTGGAGAGCGCCAACTACATCCACACCTATTTCGCCGCCGAGCTGTCCAGGAAGGCGCTCGTGCCGCTGGTGACCGACGTCAAGGCCAGGAACCTGAAAGAATTCGGCGAGCTCAACCGACATGCCGGCGAGGAATGGATGTACGTGCTCGAAGGTCCGGTGATCTTCCACTCGGAATTCTACGAGCCGCTGGCGATGGAAACCGGCGACAGCCTCTATTTCGACGCGACCATGGGCCACGCCATCATCTGCGGCTCCGACAGGCCGGCCCGCTGTATCTCGGTGATCTCGCGCAACACGCCGGGGCCGGCGACGAGAAGCAAGGACTGAGGCGGGCGACTAGGGCGCGAACAGGCGCGCATCCCACCAGACCGGCGTCGCCAGGCTGTCGGTCACACGCGAAAAGTCGGGATGTTGAGGATTGAGGAGTATGTTGTGCTCCTCGCGGGCCACGACGCTTGGAACGAAAAGCGCAAGACTCCGCCTGCTTTTCTGCCACGCATCGCCATAGGGGCGGCTTGCGGCGCATGACTCCAAATGCCAGTCCGGCAGGTGAGCCGTGTTAAGCACCTCATATGGGATGCCGCTTGGTATCGTAACCTTGACGAAGTGCTGGTTCGGCGGCATTCGGCCGCTTCCATGGACGAGCTTTTCGAGCATCGCGGTGGAGTAGTGCTCGCTCGTGTAAAGCACTGGACATGAAACAGAGTTCCAACGCCCTGGATTGATCGTCGAGCCAGTCGCATCGAAAATAGGATACTGCCCGTTCGGATCCCCTATCCTGTAGGCGGTGACGACGCGATTGAGGCTTTGGGCCGTCACACCGCGGTCCCGTGTTCAAGGCGTCCTAGGATTTCTCTGACTAGCTGCGCCCCCATCTCGCTGCTGAGCGCAACGCTAATCGGCGGCTCGTTCTTTAGAAGCGGGTGAGCTCTCGTTAGAAAGTCTCTCGCCTCTTCCGCGTTTATCCAGACGCGAACGGCCGAGATCCAGACCTCGACAAGCCGAGCGACAATCTCGCTTTGAGACTTGCTCAACCGGCGTTCGGCCTGCTTCCGGGCCAAAGTAGCCTTGGGAACAATTCGATACCTAAATTCTGAGTCGGTCGGGGCAATGGCGTTGGCTATTCTGCTAACGCTGCTCGCTGGGAGCCCACGCGCGACATGGTCGAGAAACTGAAGAGGCGAGGCTAGGACCTTGCCTCTCGCCGGAATCTCAAGAAAGCGGGCCGCCTCAACAAATGCAGCCATAGGGATAAGCCTCCATCTCTCACGAGACCAAATATGGTCTCACGTGAGACAGAATTCAACGGCATTCGGCGCGACGGATTCCTGCATCTTAGGTTGCGTGTCGGCGGGGCTCGGACACCCGGTGCCGTCTGCCCTCCCCGGCCTGTGGCATGGGAGGGAGTAGGAGCAGTGGCGCCGCTAGCTCAACAACCGCTTCCTGGACGAGACGAACTCCTCCACCGCCGCCACCAGCGCGTCGCCATCGGATTCGGTGAGCGGCAGCGACAGCGCCATCATGCCGCGGCGCGCGATGTAGATGCCGCGCGCCAGCAGGTCGAGGAAGAACAGCTCGCCGAGGTCCTTGTTGCCCTTCTTGGCATCGCGGCTCGACTTGATCTCGCCCTTGGCGAAGTGCACCGAGAGCATCGAGCCCTGGCCGGTGAACTGCATGTTGAGGCCCTTGTCCTTCGTGATCGCGTTGAGCCGCTGGCGCAGCCTGTCGCCGAAGGCGTTGAGCTTGGTCGCCGCTTCGGGCGTGTAGAGCTCCGTCATGCCGGCGACGCCGGCCGACATGGTCAGGATGTTGTTGTTGAAGGTGCCGGCATGGGGGAGCGCGTCCGCCCGGCGCGGATCGAAGCGCGACATGATGTCGGCGCGGCCGCCGAAGGCGCCGAAGCTCATGCCGCCGCCGATGTACTTGCCGAGCGAGGTCAGGTCCGGGGTGATGCCGTACTTCTCCTGGATGCCGCCGGCGGTGAGGCGCGAGGTCATCACCTCGTCGAACAGCAGCAGCGCGCCGACTTTCTGCGTCTCCTCGCGCAGCATCCTGAGGAAGGATTCGTCGGCCGAGATGCAGCCGCCGCCGCCCTGCATCGGCTCGATCGCCACCAGCGCCAGGTCCTTGGCGTGCTCGGCGATCAGCTTCTTCGTCCCCGCCGCGTCGTTGTAGGGCGCGATGACGAAGTCGAACGGCCCGTTCACCGGGTTGTTGCCGTCCATGAAGGTGAAGACGCCGCCGTGATAGCCGCCCTCGAACACCATCACCTTCTTGCGGTTGGTGAAGTGGCGGGCAAGCGTGATCGCCATCAGATTGGCTTCGGTGCCTGAGTTGGTGAAGCGCACCAGCTCGATCGAGGGGAAGCGCGCGCAGACGATCGCGGCGAGCTTGCCCTCGAGCTGGTTATGCGCGCCGCGGTTGATGCCTTCGTCGAGCGCCTGGTCGATCGCCTTCCGGATCACCGGATGCGAATGGCCATAGATGCCGGCCGTGTATTCGTTGAGGAAGTCGATGTACTTCCTGCCGTCGGCATCCCAGAGATTGGCGCCCGCGGCCTTGACCATGGTCACCGGGAAGGGGCCGTAGAACAGCACGGTGCGCGTGTTGCCGCCGGGCAGGCTGGCGCAGGCTTCCTCGTGCAGCTTCTGGCTCTTCGGGTTGCGGCGCACGAAATCGGCCCGCGCCTCCTCGAGCGCCGACTGGATATCGGCATTGGCGGGGTGGGCGATCGTCTGGGTCATGGGAGCTTCCTTCCAAGCGGATGGGAAAAGTCTAGACGATCGGAAACAGGCGCGGCCAGCCCGGCCTTGCGCGCATGAAACCCGGCCGCCATTGTCGGATGAATGAGCCTTCATATGCCGTCCGACCCCGATTTCGCCGAGCGCGTGCGCGCCAGCTTCGCCCGCCAGGGCATCATGAGCCTGCTCGGCGCGCGGCTGATCAGGGTCGAGCCGGGCGAGGTCGCGATCGAGCTTCCCTTCCGCGCCGATCTTTCCCAGCAGCACGGCTTCTTCCATGCCGGCGTCACCTCGACCATCGCCGATTCCGCCGGCGGCTATGCCGGCTTCACGCTGTTCCCGGCCGATGCCTCGGTGCTGACGGTCGAGTTCAAGATCAACCTGCTGGCGCCAGCGAAGGGCGACCGCCTGGTCGCCACCGGCAAGGTGATCAAGCCCGGCCGCACGCTCACGATCTGCAGCCTCGAGGTCGACGTCTTCGACGGGCCTAAGTCGACGGCCTGCGCCTACGGCCTGCAGACGCTCATGTGCATGCACGGCAAGCCGGACAAGTAGCCTCGCCCGCCTCGCTTGCGCTCGCCCCCTCCCTATCCCTCCCCCGCCTTCGGCAGGAGAGGGGATTCGAGGCGCGCGTCATCGCCATCGAGTCCCCTCTCCCGCGCAGCGGGGGAGGGATAGGGAGGGGCCGAGCGCAAGCGAGGTCTTGTCGTGCGCCCACTTCATCGCGTCGCTATTCGCGTGGTGGTGACGCTAGCCCCTCGCTAGGCTCGGCCCTCACCCCCGACCTCCCCCGGGGGACACGAGTTCCATGCTCCCTTCCGCCATCCTGCTTGCGGGCCTCGTCGTCATCATCTGGTCGCTGCTCGTCACCGGCATGCGCGCGACGCTGTTCAATTTCGGCTTCGAGCCCTGGACGCTGGCGCTGGCGGTACAGATCTTCGGCGGCGCCGGGCTGCTCGTCGTCGCCGGCATCGGATCGCTTCCTCTGGACCCCATACGGCGCTGGGCCACCTGGGCGATCGGCGGGCTTCGCGTCGTCACCACCTGCGCCTTCACCAACGCGCTGCTCTACGCCTCGGCGGGCCAGGTGAGCGTGCTCACCACGATCAATGTGCTGATCGCGATGCTCGGCGTCTTCCTCGTCTTCCGCCGCGGCCGCAAGCCGATGGAGATTCCCGGCATCCTGCTGATGGTCGGGGGCCTGGCCCTGCTCATCGGTCATCTCGACGGCGGCTGGAGCAATCTCGCGGTCCGCTACGTCTTCCTCTCCGAGACTTCCGTGGTGATCGCGAGCCTGCTCGCCGAGCGCCACCCCGACAATCTCGGCGACCGCCGCCAGCGCCTGGCGCTCACCGGCTTCGTCACGCTGCTTTCCGCCTGCGGCCTTCTCGTCATCTGGATCGCCGCGGCGGCGCTGCTGACCGAGGCCAGGATCGGCCCCGATATCGGCGCGGTGACGGCGACGCTGGCGTCGCCCTGGCTCTGGGCGAGCGCGTTCGTGCTGGGCGCGCTGCTGCGCGGGCCTGGCACCTATGGTGCCTTCCTGCTCACGGCGCGGCTTGGCGCCGACGGCTACATGCTCGGGATGGCGGCGATGCCGCCGCTGGTGATGCTGCTGGAGCAGATCGTCGCCCGCTTCCATCTGGTGCCGGCGCCCGCGAACGCGCTCGCCAACCTGGCTTTCGCCGCCATCGTCATCGCCGGCGGCGTCTGGGTGGTCGCCGCACGATACCGCCGACCATGAGCGCGCTCTCGTCGCCGGCGTTCCTGATCGCCGTCGCCATGACCGCCATGTGGTCGGTGGTCACGGTGATGCTGCGCGGCGTGCTGTTCAATCTGGGATTCGATCCGTGGACGCTGGCGATGGCGACCATGCTCTGCGCCGGCACCACGCTGCTGATCGCCGCCGGCATCACCTCGCTGCCGCTCGATCCCTTGAGGCGCTGGTCGACCTGGGTGATCGGCGGCATCCGCGTGCTCACCACCTGCTGCTTCTCGGCGGCTCTGCTCTACGGGTCGGCGACGACGATCACGCTCTTGAGCACGATCAACGTGCTGGTGGCAGGGCTCGGCGTCTATGCCGCCTTCCGCCGCAAGCCGCGCCTGGCCGAGCTTCCGGGCTTCCTGCTCATCGGTGTCGGCGTCGCGCTGCTCGCCGGCGAGCTCGATGGCGGCTGGTCGAGCCCGGCGATCAAGTTCCTGCTCGTCTCCGAGACCGCGGTCGTGGTCTCCAGCGTGCTGACCGAGATCCACCCCGACAATCTCGGCGACCGCCGCCAGCGCCTCGCGCTCACCGGCTTCGTCACGCTGCTCTCGGCCTCCGGTCTGCTCATCCTCTGGAGCCTGGTCGGTCTGGCCTTTCCGGACGCAGCGCTCGGCCCCAATGCCAGCGACGCGCTCAAGACGCTGGCATCTCCCTGGCTGTGGGTCGCGGCGCTGGTCTTCGGCGTCGCCTTTCGTGCGCCGCTGACCTACCTGTCCTTCCAGATCACCCGCCTGATCGGCGCCGACGGCTACATGCTCTCGATGGTGGCGCTGCCGCTGACGACGCTGCTCGCCGAGATCGTCGCCGGCGAGACCGGGCTCCTGCCCGCGCCCAGCCTCGATCCCGTTCACCTCGCCTATTCCGCGATCATCGTCGCCGGCGGCGCCTGGATCGTGCTGACGCGGTACAGGCGGTAGGAAACAAATCCGCTCGTTAGAGTGTCACTTGGCGGAACTGCCCCTTGCCGGAGATCTTGTACGGCACCTCGAAGGCGCCAGCCCCGACACGTCCCGAAACCGTGACGATCTGTGGCCACCAGCGTACCAATCCAGCGGCCTGGTCCCAATCGCTTGCATGCGACCATTGTTTCGCAAAGATGTAGACAAGGAGACCGCTCGATCTCAATGCGGCCTGTTCCAGCTGTCCTTTTCTCAGTCGATCCTTTGTTAGAACGATCCAACCGCCTTCGGCGGCAAGCCTATTGATCCACACGCGATCGGGGGTTGCCGGAGCGAAGCGAGACCTGAGATGAACGACCTCGTGTCCTTCTGGAACGTTCAGAGCGGCGAGCGCTGCGGCTAGGTGTGGTGACCAATTGTTGTCGAGAAAGAACTTCACGCCGCCGCGGCAGCAGGGGCCGCACGGGTGGTCATCTGACTCTCGAGTCTTACGGCGGCTCGTACTGTCGTCGAGGCAACGCCGTACCATCTCGCGACATGCTCGACCGAGCCGCCATTCGCCTTTACTGATGCGGCGAGTACGTCGGTCGGTACGCCTTCACGGGCGGTCACCGGGCGCCCAAACGCGACTACTGGATCAATGACGATCGCCTTGCTGGGGAACAGGGGAAACCACTTGGCGACTTGATCATCCTCGAATGAGACATCTCGATAGAGCGAAGGTTCGACGATGTTCGCGAAGACCCAATGCTTCAGATTCAAATCGAAGAGGCGAACGCTACCTTCATTCTCGATTCGTCGGAAAATCCGGCGGCCATCCGTGCGAAAGCGACCGCGTGTGAATGGATGGTGCGGTTCCTGAAATAGCTCACACGCTATCCTCGCCGCTTCGCGGATGGCTTGCCATGACACATTGTGTTCACGGAAGGCGCGTATGAAGCGTGCTTCCATCATATCGAGGAAAGTGAGAGCGGTGCGTCCGCCAATATCGGGCAAGTCCCGAGTCCAGACCGGCGGGCTTACACGCTGCGTTTCACCCGAGGAATACTGATAGCCGCGCGACCAACGGCGAATGGTTCGCGTGGGCACGCCTGTCAGCGCCGAGGCTTCGGCCACAGTGTAGATGCCAACGCCGATCAAGGATGCTGCAGCTTCGGTCATCTGCCCCGTGGTCCGAATCAAAGGATAGCCGATCGAAAGGAATTCCGCGATGTGGTCCCATGTCGCGAACGACGTTTTCGACGGGAGGTTCCCAGTGGACGGTGGTAGGCGGGGCCGGGAGCTTCAAATTGCAGCTTCGGCCGGGCCTTTTTCTTGAGATTCAAGGGATTGGTGTATCTGGTACAAGCGAGCGCTTTTGGGCTTGTTGCCCCAGGTTTGCGCATCTGAGGTATCCCAGGTTCCCCCATCCCAACCCTTGTGTGTAGGAAGGAGTGGAGCCGAAATAGCTCGGCTCGCAGCGCAGCCTGCGGGATCCCGTCCAACCCTGAGGTCGGAAGAGGCCGAGGGGGAGCCGAGGGACCCGCCGGTTTCGTCGATCA
>VGEH01000065.1 GCA_016869375.1 Alphaproteobacteria bacterium
TTAAGACATCGGCTTGTCGGAGTTTCGAAACGATCTCTTCAGGCTTGTGCCTCTTCTTCGGCATTGCAGTCCTCCTTCTTGTCAAAAGACATAGTTCAGGGTGGACCACTTTTCAGGGGGAGGACCAGTGATCGTTGGGCCGCCCGATCAGGCGTGCCGGTACAGAGGCGAAGATTGATCATGCGCATGGGTCAGCCGAGCCAGTTGTCGACGAAGGCCAGCAGCCGGTCGGCCGAGGTCGCGAGATCGTCGGCTTCCGTGTCGACCACCAGCTCCGGCGACACCGGCGTCTCGTAGGGCGAGTCGATGCCGGTGAAGCCCTTGAGGTCGCCGCGCCGCGCTCTGGCGTAGAGGCCTTTCGGATCGCGCTGCTCGCAGGCCGAGAGGCTGGCGCGGATATGCACCTCGGCGAAGCGGGGGCCCACCAAAGTGCGCGCCATCGCGCGATCTGCGGCGCGCGGCGCGATCACCGAGACGACGGCAATGGTGCCGGCCTCGGCGAAGAGGCGCGCGACCTCGGAGACGCGGCGGACATTCTCGCGCCGGTCGGCGTCGCTGAAGCCGAGATCGCGGTTGAGGCCCCGGCGCAGCTCGTCGCCGTCGAGGAGGTGTGCCGCGCGCCCGCGCTCGGAGAGGCGGCGTACCAGCTCGCGCCCGAGCGTCGACTTGCCGGCGCCGGAATAGCCGGTGAGCCAGATCACCACGCCGGGCGTGGCATCGAGCTCGACCGGCGCCTCCACCGGCGCCGCGTCGTCGAAGTCGGTGACGACGAAGCCGCCGGCGACGCGGAAATCGCGGACGAAGACGCCGCGCCCGGTTCGCGGCAGCAAAGCGTGGCGGTCGGTGGCGAGCGGCCGGGCGACGCCGAGGAGCACCTGCGCGACCTCGTGCTGGCGGATCTCCTGGCGGTCGGCGGTCTGCATGCTGGCCATGCCCAGCACTTCCTCGACGTCGAGCACCGTCGCCTCGCGCTCCGCCGTGCCAAGCTTCAGGCTGATCCGCGATCCGGCGGCCAGCGGCGCGGCATCCAGCCAGAACAGGCGGACCCGAAGCCGCCGCGCCGTCGCCGGTGGTTCTTCGGCGGGGCCGGCGAGCTGGCCGCGCTCGACGAAGAGCGGCTGGTCGAGGGTGAGGGCAACGGACTCTCCGGCCTGGGCCTCCGCACGATCGACACCGTTGCCGGTCTCGATCGAGACGACCCGCGCCGCCTGGCCGGACGGGGCGAAGGCGATCGTGTCGCCGTTGCGAAGCTGCCCGCTTTCGATCCGGCCGACGACGACGCGCTTGTCGTCCAGGCGATAGACGTCCTGGACGGCGAAGCGGAAGGGCAGGTTGAGGTTGGACGCGCGGGGCAGCAGGCGGTCGAGCGCGTCGACCAGCGTCGGGCCGCCATATCCGTCCATGTCGGCCGCCCTGACGATATTGTCGCCGTGCCTGGCCGATATCGGCACGATCGCCGTCGCCGCGAGGCCGTTCTCGGCGAGGCAGCGGATGATTTCCTCCGATGCCTCGGACACCCTTTGCGGGTCGCGGCCGATGAGGTCGACCTTGTTGAGCGCGACGACGATCTGGCCGATGCCGAGCAGGCCCAGCAGATGGACGTGGCGGCGCGTCTGATCGGCGACGCCCTGGGAAGCGTCGACCACGAGGATCGCGGCCTCGGCGCGCGCCGCTCCTGTCACCATGTTCTTGAGGAAGGAGCGGTGACCCGGCGCGTCGATGATCACGTAGTGCCGCCGCGCCGAGCGGAACCAGACCTGCGTGGTGTCGACGGTGATCCCCTGGTCGCGCTCGACCTGGAGCGCGTCGAGGAGGAACGACCACTCGACATCGAGGCCGCGGCGGCCGGAGGCCTCGCGGAGCTGGGCCACCCGGTCCTCGCCGAGCGAGCCGGTGTCGTAGAGCAGCCGGCCGATCAGCGTCGACTTGCCGTGATCGACATGGCCGACGACGACGATCGGGAAGGCCCGCTCGTTCGACGGCCGCAACGCGACGTAGTCGTGGCTGTGTGCCGTCATCACATGTACCCCGCTGCGCGCAGGCGCTCGAAGGCGTCTTCGGAGTCGTGGTCCATCGTGCGGCCGGCGCGTTCGGCCGCACGGGTCGTCGCGAGCTCGTCGATGATCTGGTCGACGCTGGCCGCCTTGCTGTCGATCGGCGTGGTGATGCCGATCTCGCCGAGCGAGCGGAAACGCTTTCCGTTGCGCGCGAAGTACAGCGGCACCACCGGGATGCGCTCGCGCGCGATGTAGCGCCAGATGTCGAGCTCGGTCCAGGACAGCAGCGGGTGGACCCGGACATGCGTGCCGGGCGGTTGGCTCAGATTGTACTGGTCCCAGAATTCGGCCGGCTGGTCCTTCGCCTCCCATTCGCCGCTCGCGCCGCGCGGGCTGAACACGCGCTCCTTCGCGCGCATCGCCTGCTCGTCGCGGCGGATACCGGCGATGATGCCGCGATAGCCGTGCTTGCGGATCGCCTGCGACAATCCCAGCGTCTTGCGTGCGGCGAGTCGCGAGTTGGGTGGCAAAGTCGGGTCGACCTCCTCGATCGACGGGCAGGCATCGGCGACGAGGTCGAGCCTCCACTCCTCGCGGTACCGGTTGCGGAAGTCGTAGACCTCGGGGAATTCGAGGCCGGTATCGAGATGCACGACCGGGAAGGGCACGCGGCCGAGGAAGGCCTTGCGCGCCAGCCAGATCATCGCGTTCGAGTCCTTGCCGAAGGACCACAGCATCGCGATCGGCTTCAGCGTCGCGTAGGCCTCGCGCAGGATGTAGATGCTCTCGGCTTCGAGCGAGTCCAGGTCGTTCATGTCGCTTCTTCTTCTTGAGCTCACGGCGCGGCCGACCTGACGGGGCCGGCCTCGGTCCAATGGATGCCGCACTCGGTCTTGGCGGTGCCGCGCCAGCGGCCGGCACGCTCGTCCTCGCCGGTGCGGACCGGCGTCGTGCAGGGCGCGCAGCCGATCGACACGTAGCCGGCGGCGAGCAGCGGATGGCGCGGCAGGCCGTAGAGCGCGCAGTGCGTCTCGATCTCCTCGCGGCTCCAGAGCGCGAGCGGGTTGATCTTGACGCGGCCGTCGGCCTCCTCGACCAGCGGCAGGCTCTCGCGTCCGTTTCTTTGGTACCGCTTGCGGCCGCTCATCCAGGCATCGAACCCTTCCAGGGCGCGGGCTAGAGGCGCGGTCTTGCGGAGCCGGCAGCAGGCATCGGGATCGCGCGACCAGAGATCGCCGTCCGGATCGACCACGGCGAGCTCGCCTGCATCCGGCGTCACGACCCGCACGTCGCCGAGGCCTAGCCGCGCGACGATCTCGCGCTGATAGGAGAGCGTCTCGGCGAACAGCTTGCCGGTGTCGAGGAAGATCACCGGCACGCTGCGATCGACTTCCGCCGCCAGGTGAAGGAGCACGATCGACTCGGTGCCGAAGGACGAGACGATGCAGATCCGTCCGGCGAACTGCCGATGGATCATCTCGGCCAGAAGGTCGAGCGGCGCGAAACGCTCGAGGCGGCTGGCGCGGAGCGCGGCCGCTCGTTCGCGCGCGCCGGTCGTTCTCGAGGGCATCGGCGCTAATAGCCCCAGGCGCCGGCCGGAGGCTCGATGCCGCCGGTCGCCTCATGGAAGGCGGCCGGACGGGCATCCTCGTCTTTCGGAGCCTGATCCTTGACGCGATCGGCCTGATCCTGGCCGCGCCTCTCCGGCAGCAGAGTCGTCATGACCTCTACACTTTCGATTTTCGCGATGGGATGCCGCCGATCGGGGCGGCAGGAAACGGCAACGGCGGCGCGCCGTCGCGCTAGTGCGACCTACATCGACAGGGCTTGTGCCCGGCTCTCACGAAGATGGTCATCACTCAAACTCCTGATGCTCGAAGCTTTGCATCGAAAGCCCATTCGATCCATTCCAAAGGGAGCCGCCGTTCGAGAGCATCCTTCTCCGCAACCGACATTCGACAGCAGCTGCGTGCTTGCGGGCGCTCAGACCGGCACCGGGTTGCGCACGGCCGCGAGCGGCTTGCGCTGGTGCCAGTACGGATAGGCGGGCGGACGCTCGCTCACATCGTCCAGGCGTTTCACCTGCTCTGGCGTCAGCACGAAATCCGCAGCGCCGAGATTGTCCTTGAGCTGCGCTTCGTTGCGCGCGCCGATGACAACCGACGAGACCGTCGGGCGCCTGAGCACCCAGTTCAGCGCCACCTGCGAGACGCTGCGGCCGGTCTCCTTCGCCAGATCCTCCAGCACGTCGACGATGTCGTAGAATTGCTCGTCCGGGATCTGCGGGCCGTTGGCGCCCTGGACGGCGACGCGCGTTCCCGCCGGTGCCGGTTTGTTGCGCGCGATCTTGCCGCTGAGCTTGCCGCCGGCGAGCGGGCTCCACACCACGCAGCCGACCTTCTCGGCGAGGCCCAGCGGCATCAGCTCCCATTCGTAGTCGCGGCCGACCAGCGAGTAATAGGCCTGGTGCGCGACGTAGCGCGTCCAGCCATAGCGGTCGGCGATGCCGAGCGACTTCATCAGGTGCCAGCCGGAATAGTTCGAGCAGCCGATGTAGCGGACCTTTCCGGCGCGCACGATGTCGTCGAGCGCGCGCATGGTCTCCTCGATCGGCGTGAAGGCATCGAAGCCGTGCATCTGCCAGAGGTCGAGATAGTCGGTGCCGAGGCGCCTCAGGCTCGCATCGATGGCGGCCATCAGGTGATGGCGCGAGGTGCCGATCTCGTTCGGTCCCGGTCCCATGGCGAACATCGCCTTGCTGGAGACCAGCACCTTGTCGCGCCGGCCGGCCAGCGCCTGGCCCAGGATCTCCTCGGCGAGCCCGCCGGAGTAGGCATCGGCGCTGTCGAAGAGCGTGACGCCGGCATCCAGGCACAGGTCGATCATGCGCTTCGCCTCGCCGACCTGGGTCGCGCCCCAGACGCGCAGATGCTCGTTGCCGCCGCCGAATGTGGCCGTGCCGAAGCTGAGCGCGGGCACGCTGAAGCCCGAGCCGCCGAGCAGCCGGTATTCCATGTCTCTGATCCTCTTTGAGTGTCGTCCGAAGGGCGGCGGACTCTAGATCAGGCAGCCGCGGGCGCAAGCGCGAGCGCCGGGGCGCGGATCGTCTATCGCTCCCGCGCGATGCGGATCAGCGCGCCGTCCGAATGATCCGTGAGGATCATGACCGCGCCGTCGCGCGCCACCTCGACATCGCGGACGCGCCACTCTCCCACGAGGTAGCGCGCTTCGCCGGTGACGCGCTTTCCGTCGAGCGTGATGCGCACCAGCGCGCGGCTCGCCAATCCGCCGATCAGGACGCTGCCGCGCCATTCCGGGAACATGGCGCCGTCGTAGAACGCCATGCCGCTGGGCGCGATCACGGGGTCCCAGTAGTAGAGCGGCTGCTCCATGCCGTCCCGCGCCGTCAGGCCTTCTCCGATCGGCCGGCCGCTGTAGTCCTGGCCATAGGTGATGACCGGCCAGCCATAGTTGCGCCCGGGATCCGGCCGGTTCAGCTCGTCGCCGCCGCGCGCGCCATGCTCGACGGTCCAGAGAGCGCCATCCGGTCCCATCGCCGCGGATTGCATGTTGCGATGCCCGTAGGACCAGATCTCGGGCAATCCGCGCGGCAGGGACGGATTGCCGGCCGCGGCCCCGCCATCGGGATTGATACGCACGACCTTGCCGATGGAGGTGCTCACGTCCTGCGCGAGATGCCGGGCGTCGGGAACGGAGCGGTCGCCGGTGGTCACGAACAGCGCGCCCTGCCGGTCGAAGACGAGGCGGGAGCCGAAATGCATGCTCGAACGCCAGGCAGGCTGCTGCTGGAAGACGACGCGCACCTCGGAAAGTGCCGTGCCATCGGCGGAGAGCACGCCCGTCGCCACCGCGGTCGCGTTCGCGCTGTCGCCGCGCGGCTCGGCATAGCTCCACCAGAGGCGCCGGGTGCGGGCGAAATCGTCGCGGATGACGACATCGAGCAGCCCGCCTTGCCCGCTGGCGACGACGGGCGGCACGCCGCGGATCGGCTCGGACATCCTGCCATCCATGCCGATCAGGCGCATGCGCCCGGGCCGCTCGGTCACCAGCCAGCGCCCGTCGGGAAGCTCCGCCATGCCCCAGGGATTGACGAGCCCCTTGGCGATCACGGTCGGGCGAAGCTGGATCCCGTCCTGGATGATCGGCGCGCGGGTCTGGCCGGCGAAGGCAGGCCGCTGGTCGCGCGCATTGGGCGATCCTGCGTTGAAGCCCTGCGCCGGCGCGTCGCCCGTCGCGGCGAGCAACGTCGCCAGCGCGAGGAGGAGGCGGCGGAGCGTGGTGGCGCCAACAGGACCGTGCATCGATCTCTCTCCTGGTCTTCTGTCGAACGGGCGGGGCGGCGTCCGCTTTGCCTCGAACGCCGCCCCCGGGGACATCACGCGACGTCGAAGCGGTCGAGGTTCATGACCTTGGTCCAGGCGGCGACGAAGTCCTTCACGAACTTCTCCTTCGCATCCGACGAGCCGTAGACCTCCGCGAGCGCGCGAAGCTGTGCGTGCGAGCCGAAGATCAGATCGACCCGGGTGCCGGTCCATTTCACCTCGCCCGATTTGCGGTCGCGTCCTTCGAAGATGCCGTCCGTGCCCTTCATCGGCTGCCAGACCGTCGCCATCGAGAGCAGGTTGACGAAGAAGTCGTTGCTCAGCGTGCCGACCTTCTTGGTGAAGACGCCGTGCCTGGCGTCGCCGGCATTCGCGCCGAGGACGCGGAGGCCGCCGACGAGCACGGTCATCTCGGGCGCGGTCAGGTTCAGCAGCTGCGCCCGATCGACCAGCGCCTCTTCCGGCTTCAGGAACTGGCGCCGGTTGCCGACATAGTTGCGGAAGCCGTCGGCGCGCGGCTCGAGCGGCTTGAAGGACTCGACATCGGTCTGCTCGGGCGTCGCGTCCATGCGGCCCGGCGTGAACGGGACCTTCGCCTCGACGCCCGCGGCCTTGGCCGCCTTCTCGATCGCCGCCACGCCGCCGAGCACGATCAGGTCGGCGAGCGAGACCTTCTTGCCGCGCTTCTGCGCGCCGTTGAAGGTCTTCTGGATCGCTTCGAGCTTCTTCAGGACCTTGGCGAGCTGCTCGGGCTGGTTCACCTCCCAGTCCTTCTGCGGGCTGAGCCGGATGCGCGCGCCATTGGCGCCGCCGCGCTTGTCGGAGCCGCGGAAGGTCGAGGCCGAGGCCCAGGCGGTCGAGACCAGCTGCGGCACCGTCAGGCCCGAGGCCAGGATCTTCGCCTTGAGATCGGCGATCTCCTTCGGCCCGATCAACGGGTGATCCGGCGCCGGGATCGGGTCCTGCCAGATCAACCGCTCCTTCGGCACCAGCGGGCCAAGGTATCGCGCGACCGGCCCCATGTCGCGATGGGTCAGCTTGAACCAGGCTCGGGCGAAGGCGTCGGCGAACTGGTCGGGGTTCTCGTAGAAGCGGCGCGAGATCTTCTCATAGGCCGGATCGAAGCGGAGCGAGAGGTCGGTGGTCAGCATCGTCGGCACGTGCTTCTTCGATTTGTCGAAGGCGTCCGGGATGCTGGCTTCGGCGTTCTTCGCTTTCCACTGCTTGGCGCCGGCGGGGCTCGTCGTCAGCTCCCACTCGTTCTCGAACAGGTTCTTGAAGAAGTGATTGCTCCATCTGGTCGGCGTCTGCGTCCAGGTGACCTCCGGCCCGCCGGTGATCGCGTCGGCGCCGATGCCGGTGTTGTACTTGCTCTTCCAGCCGAGACCCTGGTCCTCGAGCGCGCCGGATTCGGGGGCAGGCCCGACCAGCGACGGATCGCCGGCGCCGTGGGTCTTGCCGAAGCTGTGGCCGCCGGCGATCAGCGCGACGGTCTCCTCGTCGTTCATCGCCATGCGGAAGAAGGTCTCGCGGATGTCCTTCGCCGCGGCGAGGGGATCGGGGTTGCCGTTCGGTCCTTCCGGGTTGACGTAGATCAGGCCCATCTGCACGGCGCCGAGCTGCTCGTCGAGCTGGCGCTCGCCGCTGTAGCGCTCATCGCCGAGCCAGCTTCCTTCCGGGCCCCAGTAGAGCTCCTCGGGCTCCCATACGTCCGCGCGGCCGCCGGCGAAGCCGAAGGTCTTGAAGCCCATCGACTCCAGCGCGACGTTGCCGGCGAGGATCATCAGGTCGGCCCAGGAGATCCTGCGGCCGTATTTCTGCTTGATCGGCCAGAGCAGCCGGCGCGCCTTGTCGAGGTTGGCGTTGTCGGGCCAGGAGTTGAGCGGGGCGAAGCGCTGCTGGCCCGCGCCGGCGCCGCCGCGGCCGTCGGCGATGCGATAGGTGCCGGCGCTGTGCCAGGCCATGCGGATCATCAGGCCGCCGTAATGGCCGAAATCCGCCGGCCACCAATCCTGCGAGGAGGTCATCAGCGCGCGCAGATCCTTGATCAGCGCCTTGAGATCGAGGCTCTTGAATTCCTTGGCGTAGTCGAACCCCTCCCCCATCGGGTCGGAAAGCTTGGAGTTCCGGTGCAGCGTCGAGATATCGAGCGCATCCGGCCACCAGTCGCGGTTCGACCGGCGCCGGGCGGTCTTCGGCGTCGCGGCTCCGTGCGCGACCGGGCATTTGGGTTCGTCAGCCATGGCCTTGTTCTCCGTTCGAATGGCGATGCCCATGGTGCAGGCATCGGATGGAGATATGGTTACAGAGCCGGCACTATATCGATCAAACGAGTATTGTTCGGCGTTTCGATCGAAAAAAGCGATCGATCCGACGCTCAGCCCTTGAGCCCCTCAATGCCTGGGCAAAACGCTCAAGACCGAGCCAGTCCGTCAGCTTGCCGAGCTTCTCCGGATCGACGATCTCTTTCGACGGCAGATTTCCATGCTTCACGGCCACCGACCAATGCGCGCGCAGAAGCCTGAGACGCGCGTCCTTGAGCTGGCTTCCATCCTCGACCGGCGTCCAGCCGATGCTGGCCATCGAGCCTCTCGGGCGAACCCCATCGATCGGAGACTAATCTACTTCTCGGGTCGGAGCATCGGCGTCGTCGAGTTCCTCGAGGACCTGCACGGCCACCACGTGGTCGATCGACCCGTCGGGACCTTCGAGCGGCATCATGACCGCTTCGGTGACGATGACCCGGTCGGCCATCCATCGCGGCGATACTCCGTGGCGCGGCCGGCGCGTGTCGACGATCATGTCGAGAATCGCGGTGATCGCCTCGGCGCGCTTCTGATCCGGGTACTCGTCGACATACCTTCCGGTCATGTCGAGATTGTGCCGCAGCGCGAACTTCTCGCTGTAGATGAGGTAGAGGTAGCGTCGCGGATCGCGCTCGACCCGATAGAGCGCAAGCCAACCCATGAGGTCGCCAAATGTCGCCGGATCGACGAGATCCTTCGACGGCAGTCTCCCGTCCCGGATCCCGGCCAGCCAGCGCGCATAGGCCAGCCGGATGCGGATGTCCTTGAGCTGGCTGCCATCCTCGATCGGCGTGTGGATGGGCTTACCGGCCCAGTTGCCGGTGAACTTCTCGGACGGTGGCCGGATCTTCGGCTTGGCGTCGGGAACGTCGTAGACCTGGAGCGCCAGCAGCCGGTCGATGCCGCCGCCCGGTCCGGCGAGCGGCATCACCACGACTTCCGTCGCGACGTCGTGGCCCATGAAGCGGCGCGTCGACTCGAAGCGATGCGGCCTCGCGGTGGCGAGGACTGCCGCCAGCACCTTGCCCACCGCCTCGCGCGCCTCCGCGTTCGGGATCTCGTCGACATACCTGCCGGTGAAGTCGGCTCCCATGCGCAGCGCGATCTTCGGCGAGTGGACGATGTATCGGAATCGCAGCGGATCGCGCTCGACCTGGTAGACGAACAGCCAGTCCATGAGATCGCCGAGCTTCGCCGGGTCGACCAGCGCTTGCGTCGGCGGAGCGCCGCCCGTCGCGGCCTCGGTCCAATGGGCCAGCATCCGCTGCAGACGTTCGTCCCGGAGCTCGGCCGGATCGTCGACCGGCATCCACCTGCTTTTCTCAGTCGATCCGCCCGAGGCGGTGGCCGGCGCCTCGTCCTCGCTCGGCACGTCGTAGGTCTGCAGCGCCAGCAGTTGCCGGACGCTGCCGTCGGGCCCGGCGAGCGGCACGACCACGGCCTCGGTGGTCGCATCGCGATCGAGGATCCGCCGGGTCGATACGCCGCGATGCGGCCGGCCTGAGGTGGCGACCGCCGTCAGCAGCCTCGCGATCGCTTCGCGTGCTTCCGCGATCGGATGGTCGTGGACGTATTTCCCGGTGAGATCGAAGCCGATGCGGCGCGCGATCTTCGGCCCGTAGACGAGGTAGCGGAAGCGCATCGGGTCGCGCTCGACCTCATAGACGAACAGCCAGCCCATGAGATCGCCCAGCTTGATCGGATCGATGATGTCGGGCGTCGGCATGCGCCCGTCGGCAGCGGCTTCCGTCCAATGGGCAAGAAGCATCCGCAAGCGGACGTCCTTGAGCTGCGCCGGAGTCTCGATGGCTTCCCAGCGGCTCGTCGTCTGTTGCAAGGCCGTGCTCAGTGATGGAACTCGGCGATGGCGACGCGGCCATGGGCGGGGGCCTCGGCGCGCACCATCAGGCGCTCGTCGTTGAGGACGACGGCGACGGCCATGCCGGCTTCGGGCAGAGCCATCGCCGCGGCCGAGGTGCCCGGAACGCCCTCGTTCACGCCCTCCGGCACCTTGCCGGCGATCGTGAAGGTGTCCCGGCCATGGCCGAGATATCCGCGCGGCCGCGTCATCGACACGGCGGCTTTCGCGTCCTTGAGCTTCGGATCGGCCGGCCGCAGATGCAGATGGACATAGCGGCTCGAGCGCGGGAAGGGCGTTCGATAGATGTGATGCGCGGGATAGCCCGTCGCCGTCACGACGAACTCGTAGGCCGCATCGGGCTTCGCCGTGAACGGCCCCCAGCGCCCGTCGAAGCGCGCGGTGGCGCGATGCACGGAATCGCCCCGGCGCTCGCCGGATTTTGCGTCGATCTCGAAGATCTCCACCGTGGCGCCGGCAATGCCGAGATTCGTCGGCGCGTTGTTGGCGAAGCCGGCGACCAGCCCGTCGAGGATGGGCGCGGCCTCGGCGCCGATCGCGGTCGAGTCCGGTCGCTTGCCCGTCACCGCCTGCCAGATCTCGGCGAAGGCGCGGGCGTGGAAGGCGATCTCGCGATGGTCGAGGCCGGGGATGACGATGTTCTCGGCACCGGCGAGCTGCGGGGCATCGTAGCCGATACCGGTCGGCTGTCCGGGCCGGCCGATGAACTCGCCGGTCGGCTGCGCGTATTTGTCGAGCTTGTCCGAGCGCAGCGTGACGAAGCGCACGCCCGGCACGACCTCGCTGCCTTCGTTCAGCCGCGCCATGAAGCGGCCGCCGCCGTTGAACTCGCTGTTCGGGCTGGCGCCGGGGGCGTGGAAGACGCCGTGATTGACCCCGCCGGCGAGGATCGCCATCGCCACATGGGCATGGCCGCCGCCGAAGCGGATGTAGTTGCGGATCGTGTTGGCGCCGCGTGAGTTGCCGACCAGCACGACCTTCCCGGCGCCGGTGGCGAGCAGCGCGCGGGTGACGGCGGCGGCAAGCTGGGCCGCCTGGTCGGCGCTGGTCGAGCGGTTCTCCTCGATCCGGGTGTCGTCGCCGGGCGCGACCGGCGCCGCCATGTCGACGGCGAAGAGGCGGGAAGGATCGTAGCCCTGTGACTCGAAGCGCCAGATCGTCGTGTGCCAGAGCGCGGCGCTGTCGCCGTTGCCGTGCACGAAGACGATCGGCAGCGTCTGCGCGGCAAGCCCTGAAGCGCCGATCGCGACGAGGATAAGAACCGCCAGGGTCCTTGCAATCAGCCCGATCATGTTTCCGCCCCGTTTCATCTTTTGCTTGGCGTCGATGCTAGGCCGCCGACCCTGCTATGCTCAAGCCTTCCCGGCCGCCTCTCCCCTCCCAGCAGGAGCCTTTTCATGGACGTCTCGCAATTCTTCGCGCCCACATATCAGGAAGCGCGGCGCAAGTTCCTGGCTTCGGCCGAGAAGGCGGGCGCCGAGCTCGACCATTTCCGCCACCCGGTCGAGAGGGCGCCGGACGGAAGCCCGCTGTATATCGATACCGCGTGGTTCGGGCCGAAGGACGCGCCGGTCGTGCTGGTGGCCTTCTCCGGCACCCATGGCGCCGAGGGCTTCGCCGGCTCGGCCGCCCAGATCCAGTGGATGGAGGAGGGGACGCAGAAGCGCCTGCCGAAGGGCGTCGCCGTGCTCAAGGTGCACGCGGTCAACCCGTTCGGCTTCTCCCACATGATCCGGGTCAGCGAAAGCAACGTCGACCTCAACCGCAACTGGGTCGACTTCTCGAAGCCGCTGCCGCCCAACCCGATCTTCGACGAGGTCGAGGCGGCGCTGCCGACGCGCGAGGGCTATGACGACGAGTTGGTCGAGGAGCACATCGCCGCCGCCAAGCCATTCTACGAGAAGTACGGCGACTGGAAGATGTCGGATGCGCTCTCGCGCGGCCAGTACAGCCATCCGCAGGGCTCGCAGTTCGGCGGCCAGAAGCGCGAATGGTCGGTGCATGCGATCGACTACATCGTCCGCACCAAGCTCGCGAACGCCAGGCACGTCGCCTATATCGACTGGCACACGCTGATCCGCATCGGCGACGGCCGTCTCGTCTTCCTCTGCTTCAACGAGATCGGCGATCCGCTGCACAAGCGTGTCGGCGACTGGTACGGCGCCGACACCATCGACCGCAAGACCATCAACAAGCAGTGGAGCGAGGGCATCGCCCGCAGCGGCGGGCGGCCGGGCCGCCACGGCCTGCTGTTCTGGGGCCTCCAGCACATCCTGTCGCCGAACACCGACATCGCCGGATCGGTGATCGAGTTCTGCGCCAAGAAGGAGGAGCACAACGATCCGCTGAAGCACCGCACGCAGCTCCAGCTCAAGTCGCGCTGGCTCTACCGGAACCGCAAATACGACAGCAAGGAAGGCAAGGCGATCGTCGAGGAGCTGCGCGACAACACCACGCCGCTCCGCCGCGACTGGGAGGAGTCGGCGATGACCGCTGCCCGCGACACCTACGAGAAGATCCAAAAAGGCGCCGGCGACTGGGCCAAGGAGAACGCGCCGGTGAAGGTCGGCAAGCTGACCCTGTCCGATCCCGGCGGCGAGGCGGCGTAGGGCGCGCGCCCTTCCTCTCCTCTTCCGCGACCCCCTTCTTTCTCCTCCCCCATGCTTTGCATGGGGGAGGGTAGGGTGGGGGCCGAGCGAGGCGAAGCCTCGCGAGGTGTTCGACCAGCGCGCACTCTACATCCGTACCTCGCTTCGCTCGCCCCCACCCCACCCTCCCCCACGCTGACGCGCGGGGGAGGAGTAAGA
The DNA here is from genome assembly GCA_016869375.1 of Alphaproteobacteria bacterium. GTDB lineage: Bacteria > Pseudomonadota > Alphaproteobacteria > SHVZ01 > SHVZ01 > SHVZ01. The sequence goes on from VGEH01000065.1 coordinate 13,333, forward strand.
AAGGGAGCGGGGGAGGAGCACGAAAGGGCAGGAGAGGGACAAGAGAGACCCCCAATGAAAATCACCGCTGCGAAAATCTTCCTCGTCGACGGCGCCCGCATCAACTGGGTGATCGTCAAGCTCGAGACCGATGCCGGCATCTACGGCGTCGGCGACGGCACGGTCGGGCGCGGCGAGAAGGCGGTGGCGGCGACCATCGAGTATTTCTCCTCGTATCTGGTCGGCAAGGATCCGTTCCAGACCGAGATGCATGCGGACGCGATGACGCGCGACTCCTACTGGCGGACGGGCGTCGTCCATCGCGCCGCCATCGCCGCGCTGGAAGCGGCGATGCTCGACATCAAGGGCAAGGCGCTCGGCGTGCCGGTCTATGAGCTGCTCGGCGGCAAGGCGCGCGACCGCATCCGCTGCTATGCCAACAACTGGGGCCGCAAGACCGAGTCCCTCGACGTGCTCAAGAAGCGCGCCGACGAGGCGCTGGGCTACGGCTTCAACGCGCTCAAATGGGATCCTTTCGGTCCCGCCTATCTGCAGATGGAGCCGAAGCAGCTCCGCAAGGCCCTCGACCAGATCGAGACCGTGCGCGATCATGTGGGATCCGACATCGACCTGTTGATCGAGGCACATGGCCGCTTCGACGTGCCGACCGCGATCCGCGTCGGCAAGGCCATCGCCGATTACGATCCGCTGTTCCTGGAGGAGCCAACGCCGCCGGAGAGCATCGCCGCCGTCGCCAATGTGCGGGCCCACGTGCCGGTGCGCATCGCCACCGGCGAGCGCTACTACGACAAGCAGCAGTTCCAGGATCTCGTCACGCGCAACGCCGCCGACTGGATCCAGCCCGACGTCGTGCATGTCGGCGGCCTCTCGGAATTCCGCCGCATCGCCGCCATCGCCAGCGCCTCGTATCTCCCGGTGCAGCCGCACAACCCGCTCGGCCCCGTCGGCAATGCGATGAGCGTGCAGCTCGCCGCCTCGGTGCCGAATCTGGCGCTGCTGGAAACGATGATGGTCGACGTGCCGTGGCGCCATGAGATCGTCACCGAGCATTGCCGGCTCGTCGACGGCCACATGCTGATCCCCGACGGGCCGGGCCTCGGCATCGAGTTCCACGAGGAAGCCGCCCTCAAATGCGCCTACCGCCACATCCCCGGCGGCCACTTCAAGAAGGGCGACCCCTATCCCGAGGGCAGCAAGCCCTGGTTCACGGTGGGCTGACGCAAAACTGAAACGCGACGCCCCTAGCATCCGGCCCATCCACTTGGAGCGGGGAACATCGATGTTGGTTCGCGGTCTTGCGTTGCTGCTCGCCTTCGGTGCGAGCCTCGCTGCTGCCGAGGCGGCCGAACGGTCGGTCACGGTCGACGGCAAGGTGTTCGTCAGCAAGGGCCTGGTGGCCGTCGGCCGCATGCCGGCGAACCTCAAGGACAAGTTCGGCGAGACCTTCGGCTCGGGCTCCGGCATGACCGTCGAGGCCGGGTCGTGGCGGCGCAACGGCGATGCCTATGAAGGCACGATCATCCTGCTGCCCGATCGCGGCTACAACGCCGCCGGCACCACCGACTACCGCCCGCGCGTCAACAAAGTCACGCTCCGCTTCACGCCGGGCAGGACCACGCAAGACGGCGTCGTGGCGACGCTCGCCGACACGATCCTGCTGACCGACGCGCAGGGCCAGCCGCTCTCCGGCCTCGATCCGGAGGCCGGCGGCGTGCGCAAGGCGACTGCGGCCTTCCCCGACATGCCGGAGACGCGGACCGGCAAGATCGCGCTCGACCCGGAAGCGATCGCTCGCCTGGCCGATGGCAGCTACTTCATCAGCGACGAATACGGGCCCTACGTCTACCGCTTCTCGGCCGAGGGGAAGATGCTGGGTGCGATCCGTCCTCCCGAGGCCTTCATCCCGATGCGCAAGGGCCAGCAGCATTTCGGCTCGAACAACCCGGGGCCCGAAGCGAAGGCGCCGGAGCCGCCGAACCCGGAGTTCGGCCGCCAGAACAACCAGGGCTTCGAGGGCATGGCGCTGACGCCGGACGGCAGGAAGCTCGCCGTCATCCTGCAGAGCGCCAACCGCCACGAGGGCGGCGACAGCCCCGCGACCCGCAACCACGTCCGCATCCTGATGTATGACGTGGCCGACCCGACGACGCCGAAGCTCGCCTCCGAGCATGTCGTGAAGCTGCCGATTTTCAAGGCGGGGGAGCGCACGCTCGTCGCCGCGCAAAGCGAGCTGACCGCGCTCTCGGACACGCAGTTCCTGCTGCTCTCGCGCGACAGCGGCAACGGCTACGGCCTCAAGGGCTCCACCTCGCTCTATCGCCGCATCGACATCATCGACCTCTCGAAGGCGACCGACATCGCGGGATCGGAGTTCGACCGCACCAGGTCGATCGCGCCCAAGGGCGTGCTCGACCCCTCGATCGCGCCGGCAACGCTCCACGGCTTCATCGACATCAACGACGGGGCCGAGCTCTCCCGCTTCGGCCTTCGCAACGGCGCGCCGAACGACAGGAACAATCTCTCCGAGAAATGGGAGGCGATGAGCCTGGTCCCCGCGCTCGATCCCGCCAACCCGCAGGACTTCTTCCTGCTGGTCGCCAACGACAACGACTTCATGACCCAGGACGGCTTCCAGGTGGGATCTCCTTATAAGGACGAGAGCGGGGCCGACATCGACACCATGATCCTGGTCTGGCGCGTGACCGTCCCGACGCTGGTGAGGTGAGCGCAGTCGACCTCGATAGCGCGCATCTCCTCGTGCCCCCTCCCCCGCCTTCGGCGGGCGAGGGGCGCGAAAGTGCCTGCAGGATAATAAAGTGTCGCCTCGATGCGGAAATAAGTACGAATTCACTGTTGACAAATATCCCTGTTTCTGACAGGATGCGTGCTAACTGGAGAGAGCTGGGTCGCGAGGCGGCCCGGCTCTTTTTCTTTTGGAATCAAGCCGGTGCTAAGCTTCCGGTGACGCTCAACGGAGGACCGAAATGCCCGACAAGATCGCCCTCGTCACCGCCGCTGGTTCCGGGCTCGGCGCCGGTATCGCCAGGGAGCTCGCGGCGCAGGGATGGAAGGTCGCCGTCTCGTCTTCGTCGGGGAAGGGCGAGGCGCTGGGGAAGTCGCTCGGCGGGCTCGGCTTCACCGCCTCGAACGACGATCCCGCCGCGCTCGAGCGCGTGGTGAAGGGAACGCTCGATGCCTATGGGCGCATCGATGCGCTGGTGAACTCCTCGGCGCATCCGCCGAAGGGCGACCTGCTGGCGATCTCGGATGACGATTGGCATCGCGGTCTCGACATAGTCATGCTCAGCGTCATCCGGCTCTCGCGGCTGGTGACGCCGGTGATGGAGAAGCAGGGCGGCGGGACGATCGTGAATGTCTCGACCTTCGCCGCCTTCGAGCCGGACCTGGCGTTCCCGGTGTCGTGCGCGCTCCGCGCCGCGCTGGGCAGCTTCGCCAAGCTCTATTCGGATCGTTACGCCAAGGCGAACATCCGCATGAACAACGTGCTGCCCGGCTTCTTCGACAGCCTGCCTGAAAAGGAAGCGGCCAGGCAGCGGGTGCCGCTTGGCCGCTATGGCAAGGTCGAGGAGCTGGCGAAGACCGTCGCCTTCCTCGTTTCCGACGGGGCCGGCTACATCGCCGGCCAGAATTTGCGCGTCGACGGCGGCATCACACGCGGGGTGTGACGCCGCCCTCGATGCCTACTTCGTGAAGGTCGCGTACCAGACGCGGTCCTCGTTGCCCTTGAAGTCCTTGATCACGTTCGAGACGCCCATGACGCGGAAGGTCTGGAACAGGTAGGCGAAGGGACCGTCCATCATGTGGCGGCGCTGCAGATCCTTGTAGGCCTCCTCGCGCTTCTTCACGTCCTTCTCGAACAGCAGCTTCTCGCGCATCTCGTTGTAGTAGGGGTCGAAGAAGCTGGCGCGCCAGGTCGGATACTGCGCGTTGCCCTTGGCCTCGAAGCTGTTGTCCGGGTTGAAGGCCATCTGCTCGACGAAGCCGTCGGCGTCCGGCACGGTGATGTAGTAGGCCGACATGGTCATCTCGAAGTTCCGCGCGCGATGGCGCGCGACGACCTGGCCGTAGGCCATGGTCACGACGTTGAGCTTGACGCCGATCTTGGCCGCGTTGGCCTGGATGTGCTGGGCGAGGTCGGGGTAGGGGAAGGCGTTGCCGACGATCAGCTCCTTCTCGAAGCCGTTCGGGTGGCCGGCCTCGGCGAGCAGGGCCTTGGCCTTGTCGAGGTCGAGCTTGAAGGGCTTGCCCTCCTCGTAGGAGAGCGCGCCGAAGGCGCCCATCGGCACCAGCGACTGGCGTGCCCGGCCCTCGTACTTCATCACCGTCTTCTCGAGGCCGTCATAGTCGACCAGGTACTTGATCGCCTGGCGGACCTTGGGCTTCGAGAGGATCGGATCGCCCATGTTGAAGGTGACGTAGTAGAACTGCGTGCGCGGCGTGCGCACGACGCGCGCGGCCTTGCCGGCCTCGATGCCGGCCAGGTCGTTGCCGTTGAGCACGCGGCCCATGTCGATGTCGCCCTTCTCGAGCTGCAGGCGCTGGGCGGCCGACTCGGGCACGTGGCGGATGATGACGCGCCGGAGCTTCGGCTGGCCGCGCCAGTAGTTGTCGTTGCGCTCGAGCACCACGGTGTCGTTGGCCGCCCAGCTGCGGAGCCGGTAGCCGCCGACGCAGGCGGTGTTGGACCCCAGCCACTTGTTGGCCTTGTCGCCGTTGACCTCGTGCTTCATCGCCTCGACCGAATCCAGCACGAAGCTGGCGCGGCCCGAGAAGACCACCGGACCGATCAGCGACTGCGGATAGCCTTTGTCGAAATTCACGACCAGGGTGTCGTTGTCCTTCGCCTGGATCGCCTGCTCGACGTTGTCCTTCTTGATGCCCCACTTGGTGATGATGTTCGCCGAGTTGAGGTTGAGCTCGACGACACGGCGGAGCGACCACTCGGCGTCCTTGGCCGTGACCGGGTTCCCGGACGGGCTGTGCTTCAGGCCTTTGCGGATCTTGAAGGTCCACTGCTTGCCGTCCTCGCTGATCGACCAGCTCTCGGCGATCCCGGGGATCAGCTCCTTCGAGCTTTCATAGGATTGCAGGATCAGCGGATCGCAGACGGCATTCATGATCTCGTCGGTCGTAACCTCGCCGATCTGCGCCGGGTCGAAGGTGTAGAGGTTGTCCAGGTTCCAGGCGATCACGAGGGTGTCGCGCGGCGTGGCGGCGCCCGCTGGCGTCGCCAGGCCGGCGGCCAGGAGGGCGGCGGCGCCCACGGCTGTGCTGATGTGTCGCATTGAGGCCATTCTCCCCGTTATTGAGGGCTGTTTCTCGTTGGAAAGCCTGTCTCAAGCCGGGCCTTGACGCAACCCCGTCCTGTTTATCGCTGGTATTTCATAGGAGCTCACCGTATATGCACGCCCAGAGTGCAGGTGCGGGTTCGCCCGCATGGTCGGCGCAAGAGCAAGGCTCGGGGCGTCGGATGCCCTCGGCCTCGACGGCCTCCATCTGGACCTCCCCCTCCTTAAAAAGAGCGGCCTCCCGGTGGTCTCGCTGCGTCCGCGCGGATCGCGGACTTATGTCTCTTGCAAAGGTTACCTTGACTCAGTTTTCCGACCTCGGCCTCGCGGCGCCGCTCTTGAGCGCGCTCGCCTCGATCGGCCACACCGTTCCGACGCCCATCCAGTCGGGCGCCATTCCGACCCTTCTCAACGGCCATGACCTGATCGGCATCGCCCAGACCGGCACCGGCAAGACCGCCGCCTTCGGCCTGCCGATGCTGCAGCGCCTGACCGGCAATCCGATCCCGCGCCGGGCCAAGCGTCCGCGGGCGCTCATCCTGGCGCCGACGCGCGAGCTCGCGAGCCAGATCGGCGACAGCCTGAAGCAGCTCTCCCAGAATCTGCAGGGCGTGCGCATCGCCGTCGTCTTCGGCGGCGTGGGATATCGCCCCCAGACCGACGCGCTCGCGCGCGGCGTCGACATCCTCGTCGCCTGTCCGGGCCGCCTTCTCGACCTGATCGAGCAGAAGGCCTGCGACATCACCGGGATCGAGATCCTGGTGCTGGACGAGGCCGACCGCATGCTCGACATGGGCTTCATCCATGCGATCCGGCGGATCGTCGCGCTGGTGCCGAAGGAGCGGCAGACGCTTCTGTTCTCGGCGACCATGCCGACCGAGATCGCCGGTCTCGCCAAGGCCTATCTCAGGAACCCCGAGCGGGTCGAGGTGACGCCGCAGGCGACGACGGTCGAGAAGATCGACCAGCAGGTGATCCATATCGACCATGCGCGGAAATCGGCGCTGCTCGCCCATCTTCTCGGCGATCCCGCCATGGCGCGCGCCATCGTCTTCACCCGCACCAAGCACGGCGCCAACCGCGTCGCCGATCGCCTGGAGAAGCAGGGCATCACCGCCTCCGCCATCCACGGCAACAAGAGCCAGACGGCGCGCGAGAAGGCGCTGGCCGGCTTCCGCGCCGGCGATCTCCGCGTCCTGGTCGCGACCGACCTCGCCGCGCGCGGCATCGACGTGCAGGGCATCAGCCATGTCGTCAATTTCGACCTGCCGCACGAGCCCGAGAGCTACGTCCATCGCATCGGCCGCACCGCGCGCGCCGGCGCCTCGGGCACGGCGATCGCGTTCTGCGCGCCGGACGAGCGTTCGATGCTGAAGGCGATCGAGCGCACGACGCGACAGGCGATCCCGGTGCTGGCGCTGCCGGCCTTCGTCGTGCCCGCCGGCCATGCGATGCCGCCGATCACGCGCGAGGAGGATCACCGCCAGCCTCGCCAGCCGCGGCGCAAGCAGCGGAACGGCAGCGCTAACAACGGTCACCAGGCCCATCAGGGGCAGAAGGCTCACCCGGGCCAGAAGCACCGGGCCAGGAAGCCGGCGCCGCGTCACCAATCGCCCTCGCGTCCGCAGGGCGGCGGAGGCGGCGGCATCGGCGACATCGGTTTCCTGCGGGCGGCGGCGCCGCGCGGACAGGACCGTTAAAAAGAAAACGGCCGGCTCCGAAAGAGCCGGCCGCTTCGTTTCGAAGGCTTCGGTTCAGTTCTTGTCGATGTTCCAGAACACCGGCAGCAGGGTTTCCTGGATGCCGGTGATGTTGGCGCGCGTCGCCATCGGCTGGAAGAACTGGCCGAGCGGGACGTAGTTCACCATCTCCATGGCGCGGCGCTGGATCTTCTCGCCGACCGGCTTGCGCCGCTCGAGCGTGCCGACCTTGATCCACTCGGCGAGGTGCGCCTCCATCTCGGGATCGCAGAGCCAGCCGCGATAGCCGCCGCCGTCGCAGGGCGTGCCGAGATGCACGGCGGAGATCGCGCTGCCGAGGATCTGGCCGACCGTCCAGGTGTGGAACAGGTGCCAGCCGCCCTGCGCGGGATCGCCCTTGTTGTTGCCGCGCTGGAGCGCTACGCCCCAGTCGACCGCGACCGGCTCGACCGTGGCGCCGATGTCCTTGAGCTTCTGCACGGTCACCTGGGCGATGTCGCGGATCACCTGCTGGTCCATCGGCACCAGCACGTAGATCTTCTCGCCCTTGTAGCCCGACTCCTGGAGAAGCTGGCGGGCCTTCGCCAGATCGGCCTTGCGATAGGGCTCGCTGCCGGCCTCGCTTGCCGTCGGCGTGCCGCAGACCTGGACGGCCCAGCAGACCCTCCAGTTCGCCGGATCGGAGCCGATCGCGGCGCGCATGTAGTCTTCCTGGTCGACCATGTGCATCAGCGCCTGGCGCGCCTTCGGATTGTTGAAGGGCGGGTGCAGGAAGTTCGGGCGCACGAAGGCGAGCGCGCCGGCCTTGTTGAAGACCACGGTCTTGATGTTCGGGTTGCGCCTCAGGACGGGCAGCAGGTCGAGCGGCGGCGTCTCGTACATGTCGATCTCGCCGCGATCGAGCGCCGCGACCGCGGTCGCCGCATCCGGCATGATCATGACGTCGATGCGGTCGACCTTGGCGACGCGGCCCCCGGCGAAAGCGCTGACCGGCTCGGGGCGCGGCACGTAGTCCTTGTTCTTGTCGTAGACGATCTTGTTGCCGGGCGAGAACTCGGCCTTGTTGAAAACGAAGGGCCCGGAGCCGATCGGCTCGGTCACCGGCGTCGCGGCGTCGGTGGTCGCTTCCTTCTCGCGCATGACGTACATGGCGGTCGAGCCGTAGGCGAGCACGCCCGGCGTCGCCGGGAAGGCCTCGCGCAGCGTCAGCGTGAAGGTGCGGTCGTCGACCGCCGTCAGCTTCATGTCGAGGGCGGCGAGCCGCTTGCCGCCGCCGTCCATCTTCGCCCAGCGCTGGATCGACGGGATCACATCCTTGGGCGTGACCGGCTGGCCGTCATGGAATTTGAGGCCGGGGCGAAGCTTGATCGTGTAGGTGAGGCCGTCCTGGCTCACCTGGTAGCTCTCGACCATCTGCGGATGGACGTTGCCGGCGGTGTCCTCGCCGAACAGGTTGTCGTAGACGCGCCAGCTGTGCTGGTGCGTGACGGAGGAGAGGTTATTGACCGGATCCATCGTGCCCATATTCGCCTGCGGCACGTAGCGCAGGACTTTCTGAGCGGACGCCTCGCTCGATGCGAGCACGAGGCTCAGCGCCGCCGCGGCGGCGAGCGGCCCGACGAGGCCGGCTTTCTTGACTGGCATGACTGCCTCCCGTGTTGGACGGACGGGCAGGCGCCCGGCCTGTCAGATTGGAAACGGGGAAAGCAGATCATGGAAACCGGGCGCTGACCAGACGGCGCCGGCCACAGACGAAACCGTGAAAACGACACGGGCGCGCCGATCGCCCGGCGCGCCCGTGTTGGAGGGACTTAGCTCGACCTCAGATCGAGTCCTTCAGCTCCTTGGCGGGGCGGAAGGCGATCTTCTTGCTGGCCTTGATCTTGATCGGCTCGCCGGTCGCGGGGTTGCGGCCCATGCGCGCCGGGCGCTTGCGCACTTGCAGAATGCCGAGGCCGCCGATGCGGATCTTCGCGCCCTTCTTCAGGTGCTTGCCGAGGGTCGCCACGAGATCCTCGAGCACGGCCTTGGCCTGCTTCTTCGGGAGTTCGTGCTTCTCGGCGAGCGCGTCGGCGAGGTGCTTCGACGTGACGATGGTGGGCTTCTCAGCAGCAGACATGATGCATCTCCACAGGACGGAAACAGTAAGCTGCACGTACACCACGCCTCGCTGACTCGCAACGCCTCTTCGCGGCGCGTGTGCTCGAAATGTCCGAAAACCGCAGGAATCTTGATGCCCGCGCCCGTTTAAGGCCGATTTTTCCGAGGTTTTCCACATGCCGCACCTATCTCCGGCAATCGCGATTCGGCTGGGAAATGCAGAATCGGCGTGCGTCTATGCCCGCCGCGCGTAGCTCTGCGGCTTCAGAATCAGGATCAGAGGCAGCGGGATCAGCGGCACGAGCATCAGGATGTAGAAGTCGCCGAGATAGGCGAGGAAGTCGGCCTGGCGGGAGATCTCGGCGCTCAGGCGCGCAAGCCCGGCCAGGGTGTCGAGGGCGAAAGTCTCCGATCCGTCCTTCATCACCGGGCTGAATGGCGTCACATGCTCGACCAGGTGCGAGCGGTGCAGCTGGCGGCCCTGGGAGAGCAGCGCCGTCATCACCGAGACGCCGATCGAGCTGCCGATGTTCCGCATCAGGCTGAACACCGCCGCGCCGTCGGTCCTGAGCTGCGGCATCAGCGTCGAGAAGGTCATGGCGCTGAGCGGCGAGAAGATCAGCCCCATGCCGAAGCCCTGGAGCGCGCCGGTGACGATGATCGCGTGCTCGTCGACGTCCATGTTGAAGCGGCTCATCTCCCACATCGAGAAGGAGGTGAGAAGTAGCCCGACGGTGACGATGAGGCGCGCGTCTATCAGGCCGGAGATGCGCCCGACCAGCAGCATCGCCGCCATGGTGCCGAGACCGCGCGGCATCATCATGAAGCCGGTCTCGATGATCGGATAGCCGAGCAGGCTCTGCAGGAAGGCCGGCAGCAGGGCCAGCGTCGCCAGCATCATCAGGTTGATCAGGAAGATCAGGAGGACGCCGATCGCGAAATTCCGGTCGCGCAGCAGCGCGAGGTCGAGGAACGGCTTCTCGACCGTGGCGCTATGGACGACGAAGCCGTAGAAGCAGAGCCCGGCCAGCGTCGCCTCGATGACGATCTCGGTCGACTCGAACCAGCCCTCGACCTCGCCGCGGTCGAGCATGAGCTGTAGCGCGCCGACACCGAGCGTCAGCAGGACGAAGCCGGTGAGGTCGAACTTGCGGTGCGGGTCGCGCGGCGTCTCCGGCACGCTGGCGGCGATTCCGAGCATGGCGACGATGCCGACCGGCAAGTTGATGAAGAAGATCCAGCGCCAGTCCCAGAGCTCGGTGATGTAGCCGCCGACGGTGGGGCCGAGGATCGGGCCGACCATCACGCCGACGCCCCACATCGCCATCGCCTGGGCGTGACGCTCGCGCGGATAGGTGTCGAGCAGGATCGCCTGGGAGACGGGGATCAGGGCCGCGCCGGTGGCGCCCTGCAGGATACGGTAGAAGACGAGCTCGCCGAGCGATGTCGCCATGCCGCAGAGCATCGAGGCGGCGATGAAACCGGCGACCGACCATTGGAAGAAGCGCTTGCGGCCGAGCCGCGCGGCGAGGATGCCGGTCGGCGGCGTCATGATCGCGGAGGCGACGACATAGGAGGTGAGAACCCAGGAGATCTGGTCCTGCGTCGCGAGCAGGGTCCCCTGCATATGCGGGAGCGCGACGTTGATGATCGTCATGTCGAGGGCATGCATCACCGTTGCCGCCATGATGGAGGCGGTGACGAGCCCTCGGCTCAACGACCTCCCCCGACCTTGGCGAGCGCCGCCTTGATCAGGTTGGGCAGGGATCTCTCGATTCCGGTGTCGATGTCGACGACGACGCTCAAGCCCGCGCGAAGCTGCGGGCGGTTGGCGGTCTCGTCGATCACGAGGCGAACCGGCACGCGCTGCACCACCTTGATCCAGTTCCCGGTGGCGTTCTGCGGCGGCAGGATCGAGAACTCGGCGCCGGTCGCGGCGCCGATGCTGTCGATGGTCGCGGTCCAGATCGTGTCGGGGAACGCGTCGACGCGGATCTTCGCCTTCTGGCCGGGCACAAGGTTGGTGAGGTCGGTTTCCTTGAGGTTCGCCTCGACCCAGATCTTCTTCGAGGAGACGATCGAGAAGGCGGCGGCGCCGGCGCGCACGAAGTCGCCGGGTCGGACGGAGTCGACACGGCTGACGATGCCCTCGTCGGGGGCCTTGATCTCGGCGCGGCGCAGGTTGAGCCGTGCTTCCTCGAGCTCGGCGTGGACCTCGAGGAACTTCGGATGGCGCTCGGCGGGCATGTCGGCATCGCCGGCGAGCGCGGCGACGAGCCGGGCCAGATCCTGGCGCAGGGCCGAGACCTGGAGCCGCATGACATCCAGCCGGTTGCGCGCTTCGTCGAGACGCGCCTCGGTCGCGACCCGGCGCTCGGCAAGCTCGGACTGGCGGCGGAACTCGCGCTCGGCATAAGGCACGTTGGTCTCGGCGAGCCGCAGCTCCTCGCGCTTCTGGCGATAGGAGGCGCGGAGAGCGTCGAGCTCGAGCCTGACCGCGTGAAGCTGCGCCTCGGCCTTGGTCACGGCGATGCGGAGCGGCTCGTCGTCGATGCGGAAGAGCGGCTGGCCGGCCTTGACGATCTCGTTCTCGCGAACCGAGACCTCGACGACGCGGCCCGCGATCTCCGGGCTCACCGTCGTCTTGGCCGCCTTCACATAGGCGTTGTCGGTCGAAACGTAGCGTCCGCCGTGCAGGTAGACATAGAGCGCGACGGCGCCGACCACCACCGGGCCGAGCAGCAGCAGGAAGGCGCGGACGCGGCGCCGGCCGCGACTGACCACCGCGCGCGCGGGCGCGTTGCTGCCGTCAGCGACCATGGGTGCCCGTGCTGTCGGTTTCGTCCTCGCGCGAGGACAGGTTGCCGCGGATGATCTGGAGCGCGTCGAGCAGACGCTCGCGCGTCTCGCCCTCGATGCCGGTCAATGCGAGCTCGCGCGTCTCGGCCGCCAGAGCCTGCATGCGATCCAGTACCGGGCGCGCCTTGTCGGTCAGCTGCGGCACGCGCGAGCGGCGATCCTTCGGGTCGGCCATGCGGACGATCCAGCCGGCCTCCTCGAGCCGGTCGAGCAGGCGGACCAGCGTGATCGGCTGGATTTCCATCAGGTCGGCCAACGCCGCCTGGTTGACGCCGCCGTAGCGGACCAGATGCGAAAGCACCGACCACTGCGCGCGCGTCAGCCCGATCGCCCGCGCCCGACGATCGAAGTCGCGGCGCAGGAGCCGGGCCGAGTCATATAGGAGAAAGCCGAAGCTGCGTTCAGGCGGCTGCATTGCGGGGAGGGGAGATAATAAGCTAGCTCATCATAAGCCGGCATAGCCGCTATCGCAAGGCCTGGACCACCACAGAAAGGATGATCGTATTGGCGATGCCGACCAAGGCCAGGAAGGGGATGTTCTCGCTCAACACCAGCCGGCGGCTGTCGACCTGGAACATCTGGCCGCTGATCAGGATGGCGAGCGAGGCGAAGGACAGCATCGAGGCCGTGGTCCATCCGTAAAGGACGACCAGCGCCAGCACCATCTCCGGGAGATCGCCGGCGCTCGATGCGGCGAGCGCGACCAGGATGGTGCCGACCAGGATCGCGTTGAGGCCGAGGACGCCGAGCAGGAGCGCGATGGCAGAGAGCGCGCCGATCAGGACGGGTGCCGGCAGATGCGCCGGCAGGATGTGCCCCATCACGTCGAGCACCTCGCGCGAGTCGAGCAGGATGCTGCCGAGCACGACCGCCGAGGTGAAGACCAGCATGTCGTCGCCGGAGCGTGCCATGCGCTCGAGCGAGATCGAGGTGACCCGCCACGTGCGTTCGCGGCCGCCCTTCAGCATCTGGTAGAGGCAGAAGAGCGGCATCACGACGATGGTCGCCTGAAGGTTGGAAAGGCCGCTGAAGGCGACGGTCAGCACGACGGCGCCCGTGGCGCCGGCAAGGGGTGCCAGGATCGGCCTGAAGGCGCGCACAGTGGCGACGAGGGCGGCGCCGCTCTGACCGCGGCCCCAGGCGATCGCGGCGGAGCCGATGATCGCGACCGCGCAGAGCATGCCGACGCCGAACACCTGCCAAGCCGGGAGGTTAGGGAAGGTGAAGAAGATGAAGCCGATGCCGACGGTGAAGGGCGACCAGTAGATCGCGGTGCAGACGCCGCGGAGCGCCGCGACCGCGAG
>VGEH01000066.1 GCA_016869375.1 Alphaproteobacteria bacterium
AACCGTGCCGTCGCCACCCGCTACGACAAGCTCGCCAGATCGTTCCTCGATATGCTCCATTTGGCCGCGCTCAGACACCTCTTGCGTCACGCCACTTTGTAAACACCGCCTAGGCTGGGTACCATCGGGCATAGTTTCGACCCTTACTCTGGCACGTCCCCGCCTTGGTCTTTGCATGGGGTAGGTGAAGTGTCAAACCCGCGACGGACTGGGACGGTATTTAGTTGGTTCCAGCCTACGGCTATTTGGCTTTGACCCGTTGCTTTCACCGATTGCTTGCATCGGATTGGTGACGCCTTCCCGCCAATAGCTTGTGTCGAATTGTCCGCGAACCCGGACATATGGTAGAGTTTTCCCGACCTTTCCCGGATCCGAACCCTGGCGAGAATGGCAGACAAGGACATCATCGGCATTGCGTCCGACCACGCCGGCTTTGAGTTCAAGGCGGCGCTCTCGGCCGAGCTTGCCGCCCTCGGCCATGGCGTTCTCGATCTCGGCACGGACTCTGCCCAGACCTCGGTCGATTATCCTGATTTCGCACGTGCCCTCGCCGAGGCCATTAAGGCCGGTAAGGTCAAGCGCGGCATTCTCGTCTGCGGCACCGGCATCGGCATCGGCATCGCCGCCAACCGGCATCCCTGGATCCGCTGCGGCGTCGTTCATGACGAGACCTCGGCGCGTCTGACCCGGGAGCACAACGACGCCAACGTGATTGCGATCGGCGCACGGCTCATCGGCGTCGAGACCGCCAAGGATTGCCTGAAAGCCTTTCTTTCGACTGCCTACCAGGGCGGCCGCCACGACCGGCGCGTCGCCAAGCTCGCGTGATGCGTGCCACCTGAGGAGCTTATGACTGCACAGCCTTCCGTCCGTCCCGATGCCTTCTTCACCGCCTCGCTTGCGCAACGCGATCCCGAGCTTGCCGCCAGCGTTGCGCGCGAGCTCGGCCGCCAGCGCGACCAGATCGAGCTGATCGCCTCCGAGAACATCGTCAGCCGCGCCGTCCTCGAGGCGCTTGGCACGGTGCTCACCAACAAATACGCCGAGGGCTATCCGGGCCGGCGCTACTACGGCGGCTGCGAGTTCGTCGACGAGGCCGAGACGCTGGCGATCGAGCGGGCCAAGCGCCTGTTCGGCTGCAGCTTCGCCAACGTGCAGCCGCACTCGGGCGCGCAGGCCAACCAGGCGGTGTTCCTGGCGCTGCTCAAGCCGGGAGACACCGTGCTCGGCATGTCGCTGGCCGCGGGCGGTCACCTGACCCACGGCGCCGCGCCGAACCTCTCGGGCAAGTGGTTCAGGATCGTCTCCTACGGGGTCCGCCGCGACGATCTGCAGATCGACTATGACGAGATCGAGCGGCTCGCCCACGCCGAGAGGCCGAAGCTGATCATCGCCGGCGGCTCGGGCGTGCCGCGCATCATCGACTTCGCGCGCTTCCGCAAGATCGCGGATGCCGTCGGCGCGCATCTGATGGTCGACATGGCGCATTTCGCCGGCCTCGTCGCCGGCGGCATCTATCCGAGCCCGATCCCGCATGCGCATGTCGTCACCACGACGACGCACAAGACGCTGCGCGGCCCGCGCGGCGGCATGATCCTCGCCAATGACGAGGAGATCGGGAAGAAGCTCAACTCAGCCGTCTTCCCCGGACTGCAGGGCGGACCCTTGATGCATGTGATCGCCGCCAAGGCGGTGATGCTGGGCGAGGCGCTCAAGCCCGAGTTCAAGCTCTATGCGCGTGCCGTCGTCGACAACGCCAAGGCGCTTGCCGAGGTGCTGGTTGAGCGCGGCGTCGCCATCGTCACCGGCGGCACCGACAGCCACCTGATGCTCGTCGATCTTCGGCCGAAGAAGCTGACGGGCAAGGCCGCCGAAGCCTCGCTCGAGCACGCCTACATGACCTGCAACAAGAACGGCATTCCGTTCGATACCGAGAAGCCGACGATCACTTCCGGCATCCGGCTCGGCACGCCGGCGGCGACGACGCGCGGCTTCGGCGTCCAGGAGTTCCGTCAGGTCGGCGAACTGATCGGCGACGTGCTCGACGGGCTCGCGAAGAATCCAGACGACAACGGCGCGGCCGAGGCCAAGGCACGCACCGAGGTGAAGCGGCTCTGCGAGCGCTTCCCCATCTATCGGACGCTCTGATCTAAGGCCGGGGGAGGAAGGAAGATGCGGTGTCCGTTCTGCGGCCACGAGGATACCCAGGTCAAGGACTCGCGTCCGACCGAGGACAATTCGGCGATCCGCCGCCGGCGCTTCTGCCCGGCCTGCGGCTCGCGGTTCACCACTTTCGAGCGCGTGCAGCTGCGCGAGCTGGTGGTGGTCAAGAAGACCGGCAAACGCGCGCCCTTCGATCGCGACAAGCTCGCGCGTTCGCTGCAGCTGGCCCTCCGAAAGCGGCCGATCGATGCGGAGCGGCTCGAGCGCGTCGTCAACTCGATCGTCCGCCGGCTCGAGAGCATGGGCGAGAGCGAGATCCCCTCGACCGTGATCGGCGAGATGGTCATGGAGTCGCTGGCCAATCTCGACCAGGTCGCTTACATCCGCTTCGCCTCGGTCTATCGCAATTTCCGCGAGGCCAAGGAGTTCGGCGACTTCGTCAGCAAGATCGCCGACGCCGAAGACTGATTGGTCGTTAGCCGATGGATGACCGCGCCTGGATGGAGCGGGCTCTGGTCCTGGCCTATCGGGGCTTGGGTCAGGTCTGGCCCAACCCCTCGGTCGGCGCCCTCGTCGTCAAGAACAGTGAGATCATCGGCGAGGGCTGGACGCAGAAGGGCGGCCGACCGCATGCCGAGACGGTGGCCCTCGCTGCTGCAGGCGATGAGGCGCGCGGCGCCACGCTCTACGTCACGCTCGAGCCCTGCGCTCATCACGGCAAGACGCCGCCTTGCGCCGATGCGGTGATCAAGGCCGGCATCGCCCGCGTCGTCGCCGCGATCGAGGATCCGGATGCGCGTGTCTCCGGCCAGGGCTTTGCCAAGCTGCGCGAGGCCGGCGTCATGGTCGAGGTCGGCGAGGGAGCGGCGGCGGCACGCGAGATCAATCTCGGCTTCTTCACTCGCATCGCCGCCGGCCGTCCGATGGTGACGGTCAAGCTCGCCACCAGCCTCGATGGACGGATCGCCACCCATACCGGCGAGAGCCAGTGGATCACCGGCGAGGCGGCGCGGCTGGAGGGGCATCGGCTCCGCGCCGATCACGATGCTATCATGGTCGGCGCCGGCACTGCGCTTGCCGACGATCCGAGCCTGACTTGCCGGCTTCCCGGCTACGAGGATCGCCGGCCGGTTCGTATCGTGGTCGACAGCCGCCTTCGACTGTCGCTGACCTCGAAGCTGGTGATGACCGCACGCGAGGCCCCGACCTGGGTGATGACGCTGGCAGAGGGCGACGAGCCTCGCCGTCGCGCCTTCGCCGATCTCGGCGTCGAGATTCTCGACGTGCTGCCGGAGGAGGTCGGGCGACCGGATATCGGCAAGGCGTTGCAGCTTCTGGGCGAGCGCGGCCTGACCCGGCTCCTGGTGGAGGGCGGTGGCCGTCTGGTCGCGAGTCTGCTGGCGATCGGCGTGGTCGATCGACTGGTGTGGTTCCGTGCCCCTGTCCTCATCGGCGGCGACGGCACCCCGGCGGCGGCCCCCTTCGGCGTCGACCGCCTGGCCCAGGCGCCGCGCTGGATGCGGATCGGGCAGGTCGAGCTTGGCGACGATGTGATGGAAACCTACGCCCGAACGGCGTAGGTATCCGCCATGTTCACGGGGATCGTCACCGATGTTGGACGCGTCGCCTCGGTCGCCGACCGCGGCGACCGGCGTTTCGTGTTGACCACGGCTTTCGATATGGACGCGGTCGATATCGGCGCATCGATCTCATGCTCCGGCTGCTGCCTGACGGTGGTCGAGAAGTCGGCCGGCCGCTTCTCGATCGATGCTTCGGCCGAGACCCTTTCCGTTACCACGCTCGGCGACTGGCGCGAGGGTACCGAGGTCAATCTCGAGCGCGCGCTCCGGCTCGGCGACGAACTCGGCGGCCATCTCGTCTCCGGGCATGTCGACGGCGTCGGCCGGGTGGTCTCGATCCGTGCCGAGGGCGGCAGCCATCGGATCGTGTTCGAGGCGCCGAACCAGCTCTCCCGCTATATCGCCTCCAAGGGCTCGATCGCGGTCGACGGCGTATCCCTTACCGTCAACGAGGTTGACGGACGGCGCTTCGGCGTCAACATCATCCCGCATACCTGGACGCAGACGACCTTTAGGCATCTCGCCGAGGGCAGCCGCGTCAATCTCGAAATCGATCTCCTCGCCCGCTACGTCGCGCGGCTTATGGAGCCGGAGAGTTCTCGATGACCAAGGCGGCGGCGCTCGCTACGCTCTATCGCACCGCCCTCTCCTCGATCGAAGAGGTGGTGGAGGAGGCGCGCAACGGCCGGATGTTCATCCTGGTCGATGACGAGGATCGCGAGAACGAGGGTGACCTCGTCATCCCCGCGCAGTTTGCGACGCCCGAGCAGATCAACTTCATGGCGCGCTATGGCCGCGGCCTGATCTGCCTCGCGTTGACCCGCGAACGCGTCGAGCGTCTCGGCCTGCCACTGATGTCGCGTCAGAACGCGAGCCGGCACCAGACCGCCTTCACCGTCTCGATCGAGGCGAAGGAAGGCGTCACCACCGGCATCTCGGCCTCCGACCGCGCACATACGATCGCCGTCGCCATCGACCCGACCAAGGGCCGCGACGACATCGCCACGCCCGGCCACGTCTTTCCATTGGTCGCGCGCGACGGCGGCACGCTGGTGCGTGCCGGCCATACCGAGGCCGGTGTCGACATCGCGCGCATGGCCGGCCTAAACCCGTCCTCCGTGATCTGCGAGATCATGAACGACGACGGGACGATGGCGCGGCTTCCCGATCTCGTCGCCTTCGCTCAGAAGCACGGCATCAAGGTCGGCACCATCGCGGACCTAATCGCCTATCGTCGTCGCACGGAGTCGGTAATCGAGCGCCTGCAGGAAGGCCCGCTGGAGAGCCGCCACGGCGGCCGCTTCCGCATGATCGTGTATGTCAACAAGGCGTCTTATGCCGAGCATGTGGCGCTGGTGAAGGGCGACATCGCCTCGGGAGAGCCCGTGCTCGTGCGCATGCACGCGCTCAACGTCCTCGACGA
Source organism: Alphaproteobacteria bacterium (assembly GCA_016869375.1). Classification (GTDB taxonomy): domain Bacteria; phylum Pseudomonadota; class Alphaproteobacteria; order SHVZ01; family SHVZ01; genus SHVZ01. The sequence goes on from VGEH01000066.1 coordinate 5,167, forward strand.
CGTCCTCGGCGACACAAGCCTGGATCGCGGCGGCGAGCTGCAGGCGGCGATGGATCAGATCGGCCGCGAGGGGCGCGGCATCGTCGTGCTGCTGCGCGAGCCGCACGCCACCAGCCTCTCCGATCGCGTCCGCGCACGCCAGGCGGGTCAGGGGCGGGAGACCGGCCTTCGCGACTACGGCATCGGCGCCCAGATCCTCCTGGACCTCGGCGTGCGCCGCATGATCCTTCTCTCCAACACCAAGCGCACCATCGTCGGCCTCGACGGCTACGGCCTAGAGATCGTCGAGCAGCGCCCCATCCCCCATCACGAGAATTGATCCATGGCCTTGCCTCGCATGCTCATCGTCGAGGCGCGCTTCTATGAGGAGATCTCCGATCATCTCTTCAACGGCGCGGCCGAGGTGCTCCGGAACGCCGGCGTTGCCTTCGAGCGCATCGCCGTGCCCGGTGCGCTCGAGATCCCGGCCGTGATCAGCATCGCTCAGCAGCACGGCAACCCGAAATTCGACGGCTATATCGCGCTCGGCTGCGTGATCCGCGGCGAGACGAGCCATTACGAGACGGTGTGCAGCGAGAGCGCGCGGGGGCTCCAGGTGCTGGCCGTCAGCTTCGGTCTCGCGCTCGGCAACGGCATCCTGACCTGTGAGAACTGGGATCAGGCGATGGAGCGTGCGCGCCCCGACAAGCAGAACAAGGGCGGCGGCGCGGCCCAGGCTTGTCTCGCCGTCTTCGAGGTCCGGCGTCGCTTCGGCTTGGTCAAGTCATGAGCGCCTCTGCCGGCAAGCCGAAGCCGCGTGGATCGGTGCGCTCGGCCGCGAGGCTCGCGGCGGTCCAGGCGCTCTATCAGATGGAGATGACCGGGGCATCGGCGATGGCGGCGTTGACCGACGTCCGCCTTCGCGCCGGCGCGGTATCGGACGATGGCGACGAGAGCGTCGCCGTCGATGAGGCGATGCTCAAGGACCTCGTCGAGGGCACGACGGCGCGGCAGGAGGATCTCGACGCGCGGATCGCCGCGCATCTGGCCGAGAGTTGGTCCTTCGACCGCCTCGAGATCGTGCTGCGCGCCATTCTGCGTGCCGGCGCCTATGAGATCGTCGCCCGGCCGGATGTGCCGCTTCGCGTCGCGATCAACGAGTGGGTTGATCTCGCGCATGCCTTCTATGCCGGCAAGGAGCCTGGATTCGTCAACGGCGTGCTCGACCGCATCGGTCGCGAGGCGCGTCCGGACGAGGCGCGTTAGCTCCGATGGCCGGTCGCCTCGGCGAGTTCGACCGGATCGCCCAGTTTTTCTCGCCGCTCGCCGCCGGATTTCCCGGCGCGCTCGGGCTCACCGACGACGCTGCGCTCGTTGATCCAGGCCCCGGCTACGAGCTGGTGGTGACGACCGACGCTCTGGTCGCGGATGTTCACTTTCGCAAGGCTGATCCGCCGGACCGGATCGCGCAGAAGGCGCTGCGCGTGAACCTCTCTGACCTGGCGTCGATGGGGGCCGAGCCGGTCTGCTACACGCTGGCGACGATCCTGCCTGCTGAGACCGACGAGGCATGGCTTGCCGCCTTCGTGCGCGGCCTCGCCGCCGATCAGGCGGAGTTCGGTATCTCGCTCGCCGGCGGGGACTCGGTGCGGACGACGGGGCCGGCGACCTTCTCGGTGACGGCGATGGGGCGCGTCGAGAAGGGCCAGGCGTTGCGCCGCTCGGGCGCAAAGCCTGGTGACAAGGTCTATGTCAGCGGCACCATCGGCGATGGCGCGCTCGGCCTCGCGGTGCTCATGGGGGAGATAAGGGACGACGAGGCCGGCACGCTCGCCGGCCGCTACCTGCTGCCGCGGCCGAGACTCGTTCTTGGCCGCGCACTGCGGGGAAGGGCGAGCGCTGCGCTCGATGTTTCCGACGGTCTCGTCGCCGATCTCGGGCACGTCGCCGAGACCTCCGGTGTCGGACTTGTCATCGAGGCCGATCGCGTGCCGCTGTCGTCGCCGGCCCGCCGCGCGCTCGACGGCGATTCCCGCCTGATCGCGACGATTCTCACCGGCGGCGACGACTACGAGCTCGCCTTCACCGCGTCGGAGACGCTTCCCGAGTCTCTGGCGGGCGTACCTATCGCCTGCATCGGGCGGGTCGAGGCCGGGAGCGGCGTCACCGTGCTTGATCGGCAAGGCCGTCCGGTTACTTTGACCGCAGGCGGCTATCGGCACTTTTAGGTGGCATGAAGCTCATCGTCATCCTGCTGGTTCTGGCGACCATTCTCGGCGGCGGCGGCTTCGCGGCCTGGACGCTGTATCGCGAGCCGATCGAGGCGAAGGTCACCGAGATGTTGAAGCCCAAGGAGCCGCCGAACGTGCCCTTGCCGCTCGACCCGATCACGCTCCCGCTGTTCAAGGGCAACGCGCCCGATCGCTTCCTGACCTTGGAGATGTCGCTGATCTGCGCCGGCAACGACGCGATGCTGCGGGTCAAGGGCCAGGTGCCCCGCCTGGTCGATGCCTACATCCAGTACCTCCACGCGCTGGCGGCGCTCCGCATCAAGCCGGGCTTCGAGGATCTCGATTTCGTCAAGGAGCGGCTGCTCGCGGTCTCGGCGCAGGTCGTGGGACCTGGCGAGGTTCGCGACATCCTGTTCCGCAACGCCTTCGAGAAGCCGATCCAGTGAGCGCGGCGCCGTCCGAACGCCGCCTGGTCGGGATTCTCGTCCTCTGCCAGTCCCTGTTCTTCAGTGGCGTCGTCGTGGTGATGACGCTGTCGGCGCTGGTCGGCGACATGCTTACCGTCAACAAGACGCTGACGACCTTGCCGCTCGCGGTGCAGATGACCGCGACCATGCTCTCGACCGTGCCGGCGTCCCTTACGATGGGCCGGTACGGTCGCAAGGCCGGCTTCATCGGCGGCCTGCTGGTCGGCGCGGTGGGGGCGGGCCTTGCCGCGGCCTCGGTGATCCTCGCTTCCTTCCTTCTCTTCGTGATCGGCAGCGCTCTGATGGGAGCGGCGATCGCGGTCGGCCATTTTTTCCGCTTCGCCGCCGCCGACGCCGCTAGCCCGGCGTTCCGGCCGCGAGCGATCTCCTATGTGATGGCCGGCGGCGTCATCGCCGCGCTGATCGGGCCTGAGCTCGCCAAGGCGACGCAGACCCTGTTCCCGGCCTTCGTCTTCGCCGGCTGCTTCGTCGCCATCGGCGCGCTCTGGCTCGCCACCGTCCCGCCAGTCATGCGCCTGGATCTTCCGGTGCCGAAGGCCGCGGAGCTCTCGGGCCCGCGCCGTCCGCTCGCCGTCGTCGCGCGCCAGCCGACCTTCGTCGTCGCCGTGCTCTCCGGCATGGTGGGCTATGCGGTGATGACGTTGGTGATGACGGCGACGCCGCTCGCCATGGTCGGCTGCGGCTTCGCCTTCATCGATGCTGCCGTCGTCATCCAATGGCACTCGGTCGGCATGTTCGCGCCGTCCTTCGTCACCGGCTCGTTGATCTCGCGCTTCGGCATCGTGCGCGTTCTTCTCGTCGGCGCGGCGCTCATGGGGATCGCGGCCGGGATCAACCTTTCCGGCCTTGAGATGCTGCATTTCTTCTCAGGCCTGGTGCTGGTCGGGATCGGCTGGAACTTTCTCTATGTCGGGGGCTCGACGCTGGTCACCGAGACCTATGCGCCGAGCGAGAAGGCGGCCGCCCAGGGCCTGCACGATCTCTTGGTGTTCTCCAGCTCGGCGGCCGCCGCCTTCCTTTCCGGCGCGCTCCAGCACCGCTACGGCTGGGAGGCTGTCAATCTCGGCGTGCTGCCGGCGATAGCGCTAAGCGCCGCCGCCGCCCTCTGGCTGGCCTCCATCCGCCGGCAGCCGGCAAAGCCTCAGGCTGCCTAGAAAGCCCGCCCCCGGGCTGCGATTGGCGGCCGAGCCCGCCGTTGCGCATGGGAAAATGTCTGGTATGTTCCGCCCGCCTTTTGGGCCGCCTGGGGGGCGGCCCTCCCGTTTCAAGGAATCCCGGACATGAGCGGACTACATTTGTTCGTCATCGCCTGCGGCGTGATCGCGCTGCTTTATGGCATCTTCACATCACGCGCGATCCTGGCGGCGCCCGCCGGGTCTCCGCGCATGCAGGAGATCGCCCAGGCCGTTCAGGAGGGCGCGCAGGCCTATCTGAATCGCCAGTACACCACGATCGGCATCGTCGGCGCGGTGATCTTCGTGATCCTCGCCATCGCGCTCGGCTGGAAGGTCGGCGTCGGGTTCCTGATCGGCGCGATCCTCTCGGGCGCCGCCGGCTACATCGGCATGAACGTTTCGGTCCGCGCCAATGTGCGGACGGCCGAGGGCGCTCGCCAGGGCCTTGCCCACGCGCTGTCTATCGCCTTCAAGGCGGGCGCGGTGACCGGCATGTTGGTCGTCGGCCTCGCGCTCCTGGGCGTCGCGGTCTACTACGTGTTCCTGATCTCGGTCGGCACCGAGACCCGCGCCATGATCGACGCGCTGGTCGCGCTCGGCTTCGGCGCCTCGTTGATCTCGATCTTCGCCCGTCTCGGCGGCGGCATCTTCACCAAAGGCGCCGACGTCGGCGCCGACCTCGTCGGCAAGGTCGAGGCCGGCATCCCCGAGGATGACCCCCGCAACCCGGCCGTGATTGCCGACAACGTCGGCGATAATGTCGGCGACTGCGCCGGCATGGCGGCCGACCTCTTCGAGACCTACGCCGTCACCATCGTCGCGACGATGGTTCTGGCCTCGATCTTCTTCACCGGCGCCCAGGCGCAGGCGATGATGTCGTACCCGCTCGCCATCGGCGCGGCCTGCATCATCACCTCCGTCGTCGGCACCTTCGCGGTTCGCCTCGGCGCGAGCCAGAACATCATGGGCGCGCTCTACAAGGGCTTCATCGTCTCGGGCGTGCTGTCGATCATCGTGCTGTGGCCAGTCACGGACTGGGTCATCGGCATGACCACCGACTACACGGTCGCCGGCAAGGCCTTCCAGGGCCGTCACCTGTTCTACTGCGGCGTCATCGGCCTCGTCGTCACCGGCCTGATCGTGTGGGCGACCGAGTACTACACCGGCACCAACTATCGTCCGGTGAAGAGCATCGCCGAGGCCTCGACCACGGGTCATGGCACCAACGTGATCCAGGGCCTCGCCATCTCGCTCGAAGCGACGGCGATGCCGGCCGTGATCATCTGCGCCGGCATCATCGCGACGTACCTGCTGGCGGGCCTGCTGGGCATCGCGATCGCTGTCACCACCATGCTGGCGCTTGCCGGCATCGTGGTCGCGCTCGATGCCTACGGTCCCGTCACCGACAACGCCGGCGGCATCGCCGAGATGGCGGACCTGCCGAAGGACGTGCGCAAGACCACCGACGCGCTCGACGCCGTCGGCAACACCACCAAGGCGGTCACCAAGGGCTACGCGATCGGCTCCGCCGGTCTCGGCGCGCTGGTGCTGTTCGCCGCGTACACCGAGGACCTCAAGTATTTCACCGAGAAGGGCCTGATCAAGGCGGGACCGATCGACTTCGCGCTGTCGAACCCCTACGTCGTCGTCGGCCTGCTGCTCGGCGGATTGCTGCCGTATCTGTTCGGTGCCATGGGCATGACCGCCGTCGGTCGCGCGGCCGGCTCGGTCGTCGTCGAGGTCCGCCGCCAGTTCAAGGAGATCCCCGGCATCATGGAAGGCCGGGCGAAGCCCGATTACTCCAAGGCCGTCGACATGCTGACGCGTGCGGCGATCAAGGAGATGATCATCCCGAGCCTCCTGCCGGTGCTCTCGCCGATCGTGCTCTACTTCGTGATCAAGGCGATCGGCGGCCAGGCGGCGGCCTTCGCCGCGGTCGGCGCCATGCTGCTCGGCGTGATCGTCACCGGCCTCTTCGTCGCGATCTCGATGACCGCCGGCGGTGGCGCCTGGGACAATGCGAAGAAGTACATCGAGGAAGGCCATCACGGCGGCAAGGGCTCCGAAGCCCACAAGGCGGCGGTCACCGGCGACACGGTCGGCGATCCCTACAAGGACACCGCCGGCCCCGCGGTCAATCCGATGATCAAGATCACCAACATCGTCGCGCTTCTGTTGCTCGCGGTTCTCGCGCACGGCTGAGCCGTCGGGATCGCGTAAATGAGACCCCCCCGGGCGGTCATCCGCCCGGGGTTTTCGTTTCGGCTCGGAGGTTCAGTAGCTGCCGGAAGGCCGTGCCCTATTGCGTCTCCCTGGCTCGTCGCCGAAGCGGCCGATATTGCCGAAGAGCTGCTGCCAGAAGCTGAAGCTCTGGCCGGAGGTCGGCGTCGTGCGCGAGATCGGATCAATCTCCTCGCCCGCTTCCTTTCCGGTCTGGGCGACTTCCTTAACGACCCCTGCCTCGTCGAAGCGCACGGTCAGAACCTTCTGATCGATCACGTCGGGGCGGAAGAAGCCGACCGTATCGGTCCGCTTGCTGATGTAGTACCAGGTGTTCGAATCAAAGGTTGCGACCGCGGAGGGGCTACCCAGCAGGCTCGCCACCTGATCCTTGCTCATGGCGCCGACCTTGATCTTGTCCATGTCCTCCGCCTCCGGGAGGTTGCCGCGGCTGTCGACGATAGGGCTGCAGGCGGCGATGAGGACGGCTATCGCCAGGGGCGCCAATCGGCTCGCATGCATCGAACTCGGCCTCCTCGGTTGCCGCACCCGCCGCCCGGTTGACCCTGGCGGCGCGATCAGGCTAGTTGCGCTGCGAGGCCGGAGCTTGTCAACCGGCAGACAAGAGGTGAGGGCAGGGTGCTGGCCAAGCTTTTCAAGCGCCGGGAGGATCCTAACGGGGCGGCTGCCAACGCGCTCTACCATGAAGTGGTAGCGGCGGCCCGCCGGCCGGTCTTCTTCGCCGAGCTTGGGATGCCCGATACGTTCGACGGCCGCTACGAGATGGTCGCCTTGCACGCCTATCTGGTGCTGAGGCGCCTCAGGCGCGAGCATCAGGCTACCGCGGAGCTGGGCCAGGCGCTGTTCGACCTGATGTTTGCCGATTTCGACAGCACGCTCCGCGAAGCCGGCGTCGGCGACCTCGGCGTCGGTCGCAAGGTCAAGCAGATGGCGACCGGGTTCTACGGCCGGATCGCGGCCTACGACGCCGGCATGGAGAGCGGATCCCTGGACGATGCGCTCAGGCGGAACGCCTACGGCACGGTCGCCGCGGATGAACGCTCGCTCGCGCGGCTGGGCGCCTATCTTCGGCAGGCGGACCAGGTCCTTGCCGGTCAGGCGACGTCGTCGCTCCTTGCCGGCCGGGTGTCCTTTCCCGACCTTGCCTGAGGCCTGGTCATGAATCCGGCCGCCGAATTCTCGCGCCCCGTGTCGCTGGACCAGATCAGCGAACGCGAGCGGGTCATGGAAATCTCTGCCAACGCGGCCGAGAGGGAGGCGCTGGCCAGGCGCTTCGGTCTCCTCGGCCTCGACCGCCTCGAGGCCACGTTGGAGCTGACCCGTTCCGGCCCTTTCTACCGTATCGCGGCCGACTGGCAGGCGGAGGTGGTGCAGACCTGCGTCGTCACGCTGGAACCTGTCGCCAGCCATCTGGCCGAACGCCTCGTCGAGCGGTACGGCCCCGCCGATAGCGATGAGATCGAGCTCGACCTCGATCCGGACGCCGATGTGCCCGAGGTGCTCGAAGGCGGCTCGATCGACGTTGGCGAGGCCGTCGCCCAGGCCATGTCCCTGGCGCTCGATCCCTATCCCCGGAAGCCCGGGGCGACGATCGAGGTTCCTGGGGAGGGCGGGGCCAAGGAGGGGCCGTTTGCCGCGCTTTCGAAGCTCAAGCGGGGCTCCTAAAGCGCTTGCCCCAGGGGGGCTTCTTGGCTACATAAGCGCCCTTGCCGACCGTCGAGAACGGGTGTGCCTCCGGCGGCATTTGGCGCGTCCACCTGTCCGGCTGGGCCCGCTCCAGTGAAAGTAGGATGCCATGGCTGTTCCCAAGAAGAAGATTTCGAAGTCCCGCCGCGACATGCGCCGCGCCCATCACGCCCTCAAGCCGACCTCGCTGGCCGAGTGCTCGAACTGCGGCGAATTGAAGCGCCCTCATCACGTCTGCCGGGCATGCGGCCACTACGACGGTCGCGAGGTCGTCGCCTCCAAGGCCTGATCCGGGATCTGTAACCTCCGCCCCGGCCGCCCGAGGGCTGCCCCTTGAGCCAGCGGCTGACGCTCGCACTCGATGCCATGGGCGGGGACCAAGCCCCGGATATGGTGATCGACGGGGCCGAGATGGCGAGGATCCGTTTCCCGCTGGTCGATTTCCTGATCTTCGGCGACGAGGCCAAGCTACGCCCGCTGATCGAGCGAAGCCGGTCCCTGGCCGAGCGGACCACCGTTTTCCACACCAGCGACGTCGTCAGGAGCGAGGACAAGCCCTCGGTCGCACTCCGGGCCGGCCGCAACTCCTCGATGCGGCTTGCCATCGATGCGGTCCGTGACGGCAAGGCGGCGGGCATCGTTTCCGCCGGCAATACCGGCGCGCTGATGGCGATGGCGAAGCTGGCTCTGCGCACGCTGCCGGGTATCGACCGGCCGGCGATCGCCTCCTTCTTCCCCACGGAGCGTGGCGAGAGCTGCATGCTGGACCTTGGCGCCAATGTCGAGTGCGACGCCGACAACCTCGTCCAGTTCGCGATCCTCGGCGACATGTTCGCGCGCGCGGTCCTCGGCATCCCCAAGCCGACGATCGGCCTCCTCAATGTCGGCTCCGAGGAGATGAAGGGCCATGACGAGGTCAAGCGCGCCGGCGCCATCCTCCGTGAGGGCAAGGTGCCGGTCGAGTTCCATGGCTTCATCGAAGGCGACGACATCACCGCCGGCACGGTCGACGTGATCGTCACTGACGGCTTCACCGGCAATGTGGCGCTCAAGACCGCGGAAGGCACTGCGCGGCTCTACACGAACTTCATCCGGGAGAGCTTCAAGAGTTCGATCCTGGCCAAGCTGGGATATCTCCTGAGCCGCAGCGCGCTGCGCAAGGTGCGAGAGCGGACCGATCCCCGGCGCTACAACGGCGCCGTCTTCCTCGGCCTCAACGGCATCGCCGTGAAGAGCCATGGCGGCACCGACGCGCTCGGCTTCGCCAATGCCATCGGCGTCGCCAACGACATGGCCGTCCACGGTTTCCTCGACAAGGTCAGGGCCGAGCTGGCGGAGCTCGCCGAGGTCGGCCTCAAGGGAGCGACTGCGTGACCCGACGCTCGGTCATTCTGGGCACCGGCGCCTATCTGCCGGAACGGGTAGTCACCAACGACGATCTGGCCAAGAAGATGGACACCACCGACGAGTGGATCGTCCAGCGGACTGGCATCCGCCAGCGCCATATCGCCGCCGAAGGTGAGTTCACCTCGCACCTCGCCGCCAAGGCCTCCGAGCGGGCGCTTGCCGCGGCCGGCATCCCGGCCGGCGAGGTCGACCTGATCGTCCTCGCCACCACGACGCCCGACGAGACCTTCCCGGCGACCGCCACCCGCGTCCAGGCCATGCTCGGGATCACCAAGGGGGCCGCCTTCGACGTCCAGGCAGTCTGCGCCGGCTTCGTCTACGCCCTGGCGGTCGCCGACAACTTCATCAAGGCCGGGCAGGCGGAGACCGCCCTGGTGATCGGGGCCGAGACTTTCACCCGGATCCTCGACTGGAACGACCGGGGCACCGCCGTCCTGTTCGGTGATGGGGCGGGCGCGGTGGTCCTGCGCGCCGCCTATGGCGACCGCGGCATCCTCTCGACCCACCTCCATTCCGACGGCCGCGGCCATGACGCGCTCTACGTCGATGGCGGCCCCTCCTCGACCGGGCAGGTGGGCCATGTCCGGATGCAGGGGAAGGAAGTCTTCAAGCACGCCGTCTCCAAGCTCGCCCAGGTGATCCAGGAGGCGTTGGATGCCAACGGCATGGCGGCGAGCCAGATCGACTGGCTGGTGCCCCACCAGGCCAACCGCCGGATCATCGACGGAATGGCCGACAAGTACGGCCTGCCCAAGGAGAAGGTGGTGGTCACGGTCGACCGCCACGCCAATACCTCGGCTGCCTCGGTGCCGCTGGCGCTGGCCGAGGCGGTCGGCGACGGGCGCATCAAGCCAGGCCAGATCGTCGTCATCGAGGCGATCGGAGGCGGGCTCGCCTGGGGTGCCGCGCTGGTCAGGATGTAGGGCGACCTTCGCGCTCCATCTCGTCTCAAGAATTGCAGCCATCTCCCTGTCGTTGACCGGTTTTTTTGGTCAAGCTAAGGTTCCGTCCCAAGGGAGGCGGCCATGACCGAGCAGACGATCACCCGCGCGCATCTGAGCGAGGCGGTCTATCAGGAAGTCGGCCTGTCGCGTAACGAATCGGCGGCACTCGTCGAGTCCGTGCTCGATGAGATCGCCGATGCGCTAACGCGTGGGGAGATGGTCAAGATCTCCTCGTTCGGCACCTTCTCGGTGCGCCAGAAGGGGCAGCGCGTCGGGCGCAATCCGAAGACCGGCCAGGAGGTTCCGATCCTGCCGCGGCGGGTCCTCGTCTTTCGCGCCTCCCATGTGCTCAAGGGCCACATCAACAATGCCCTGGCGGCGCCATCAGCCGCCGGGTCATCGGACTAGGCCTGAGTTTTAGGGGGACAAGGGCTAGGGCATGACCGGCGAGGTCGAGGTAGCGGGGGGACGCCGCCACGCCAAATCCGCGAGCGCGTTCCGGACCATCAGCGAAGTCGCTGAGGATCTGGATGTGCCCTCGCACGTCCTGCGTTTCTGGGAAACCAAGTTCAGCCAGATCCGCCCGCTGAAGCGCGGCGGCGGCAGACGTTATTACCGTCCGGAGGACGTCGAGCTGCTGCGCCGGATCCGCCAGCTCCTCTACCGCGACGGCTACACCATCAAGGGCGTCCAGCGCCTGCTGCGCGACCGGTCGATCGAGGCTGTCGAGGCCGAGCCCGCCCCGGCGCCGGCTTCTCCACCGCCCCCGCTACCTTCCCCGGCGAAGGCCCAGCCGGGCCCGGCGCTGCCGAAGGCGGCGATGCCGCCGCGTGATCTCGGCGCCGTTGCTGACGAGCTGGCCGAGCTCAAGCGCCTCCTGATGCGGGCGCGCGCCCGCGGCTGAACCGCGATTGCCGTGTGCGCGGCTTTTCGCTGGCGACGGCCGGCGCGCTTTCCCTATCTTGACGCGATCAACCTGGAGGACGTGCATGCGCAAACTGCTTGGCGGCGTGGTCGGTGCGGTGCTCGCGGCGAGTGCCGCCACCGCGGCGACGCCGTCGGACACGCTGGTTATCGCCTGGGCGCTCGACGACGTCATCACCCTCGATCCGGCGCAGATCGGCGAGGTGAACTCGGACGAGTTCATGGGCAATGTCTGCGACTCCCTGCTGACCACGGCCTATGACGATCCGAGCAAGCTCCTGCCGCAGTTGGCGGAGAGCTGGAGCGTCTCGCCGGACAAGATGACCTACACCTTCAAGATCCGTCAGGGTCTGAAGCATCCCTCGGGCAACCCGGTCACGGCCGAGGACGCCGCCTGGTCGATGCGGCGCATCATCTGGCTCAATTTCGGCAACGCCGCGAGCCTGACTCAGTGGGGCTTCAACAAAGAGAACATCGAGAAGTCGATCCGCGCGGCCGATGCCTCGACCCTGCTCGTGACCTTCGACAAGCCCTATCCCGAGTCGCTGATCCTGCCCGCGTTGTTCACGGGCCGGTCCGCCTATGCCCTCGACAAGGTCGAGGCGCTCAAGAACGTCAAGGGCGAGGATCATGCCAACGCCTGGCTCAAGCAGAACTCGGCCTGCGTCGGTCCCTACAAGCTCCGCTCCCATACCGCCAACGAGACGCTCATCCTCGAGCGCAACGACGGCTACTGGAAGGGAGCCGTGCCGCTTCGCCGCGTCATCGTTCGCCACGTGCCGGAGTCCGCGGCGCAGCGCCTCCAGCTCGAGAAGGGCGACGTCGACATGGCGCGCATCCTCAATCCGGAGGATCTCGACAGCATCGAAAAGAATCCGAACACGCGGATCGTCCGCGTGCCGCGGCATCAGTTCTACTATCTGTCCTTCAACACGAGCGATCCCGAGCTCTCGAATCCTAAGGTCCGGCAAGCCTTCCGGCACCTGATCGACTATCAGGGCCTGGAGAAGACCGTGATGCGCTACGAGGGCATCGGCCGCGCCAGCCTCGTGCCGCTGGGCGCGTTCGGTGCGCTCTCGCGCGAGGAGGGGCTTCCCTACAAGCTCGACCTCACCAAGGCGAGGCAGCTTATGACCGAGGCCGGCTTCCCCAACGGCTTCAAGAAGGAGCTGATCGTCGCCACCACCTTCCCGTTCCCCGACATCGCCCAGCACGTCCAGGCGAACGCGGCGAAGATCGGCATCGACCTGCAGCTTAACCAGATGGCGAGCGCGGCGCGCCTGACCAAGGTGCGCTCTCGCGAGTACCAGATCTCGTCGAGCGTGTGGTCGACGGGCTATCCGGATGCCGACGCCATGGTCTCGCGCCACGGTTTCAACCCTGACAACCAACTCGAAGCTAAGCAGAACATGTTCCCGTCGTGGAACGCGGCCTGGAAGAGCGAGTGGTTCGACGACATGTGGATCAAGTCGCGCATGGAGCAGGATCCGGCGAAGCGCATCGCCATGTACCACGAGATCCAGAAGCGCCACATGGAAGAGTCCGGCATGGTCTACATGTTCCAGGCCGTGCGGAACATCGCCGTGCACAAGCAGCTGAAGGACTTCAAGACCCACTCCTTCAAGCTCTGGTACACGACCGCGATGAAGTAGCCGGGTCGGCTGCGCGCTTCAGCCCTGGAGCGCGCGGCTGATCAGGGCGGCATCCGCATTGCCGCCGGAGAGCACGACCGCCACGCGCTTGCCGCGCTGGCGGTCTTTCTCTTTGAGGAGGGCGGCAAGCGCGGCGGAGCCGGCGCCCTCCGAGAGATTGTGCGTGTCCTTGAGCAGGATGCGGATGCCGTCGAGGATCTCCTCCTCGCTGACCGAAACGATGCGCTCCAAGCCCCGTTTCAGCCATTTGAAGGCTTCGGGATGCGGAGAAGCGATCTCCAGCCCTTCGGCGACCGTGCGGCCGGGCTTGTCGATCACCTTGCCTGCTTCCCAGGAGATCTCGTAGGCATTGGCGTTGGCCGAGACCACGCCGACGACCTTGGTCTTGAGGCCGAGCGCGTCGCGCGCCGCTATGACGCCGCAGGCACCGGAGCCGAGCCCGATCGGCACATAGACCGTGTCGAGGTCGGGCACGCCGCGCAGCAACTCGAGCCCGTATGAGGCGACGCCGATCACGAGATCGGGGTGCCAGGGCGGCACGAAATGCAGGCCGGCATTGCTGCCGAGCTTCTGGGCGAGCGCGATCTTGTCTTCGGTCGTCGCGCCCTGGTCGACCAGCTCTGCGCCGAGCGCCGCCATCGAGGCGCGCTTCTCCGGGTTCGATGTCTCGCCGATCACGATCATCGCGCGCATGCCGAGGCGCTTGGCGGAGTAGGCGAGGCTCTGGCCGTGATTGCCGCTGCTGGCGCTGACCACGCCCGGCGTGTTCGGCTCCCGCTTCTTCAGCCGGTTGAGATATGTGACGCCGCCGCGGCATTTGAAGGCGCCCAAGGGCGTGTGGTTCTCGTGCTTGACGAAAACCTCGGCACCGACGCGCTCGGACAGCAGGGCCCAGCGATGCTGCGGCGTCGGCGGGATGACGGCATGGACCTCGGCGGCGGCGGCATCGAGTTCGGCAAGCGAGAACATGATCTCAGGCCTCGGGAGGGCGGGTGAGCTGTCCGGCATGGTGGCATGCCGCCCGTTGTCCGGGGGCATGCGCCTCGAGCATCGGATCGACCTTGGCGCAGATTGACGTGGCGATGGCGCAGCGCGGATGGAAACGGCATCCACGCGGAATGTCCTCGGGGCTCGCGATGTCGCCGCCGATCGGAGCCGCCTGGCGACGGCGTGCGGGATCGGGAATGGCGGCGATCAGGGCGCGTGTATAGGGGTGCAGCGGCCGCGCCCAGAGATCGGCGCCGGTCCCTTCCTCGACGACGCGGCCGAGATACATGACCAGCACGCGGTCGGCGAAATAGCGGATGACCGAGAGGTCGTGCGAGATGAAGAGATAGGAGAGGTTGAAGTCGCGCTTCATCTCGACCAGCAGGTTCAGGATCTGCGCCTGGATAGAGAGGTCGAGGGCAGAGACCGGCTCGTCGCAGATGACGAGGTCGGGGCCGAGGATGAGCGCCCGCGCAATGCCGATGCGCTGGCGCTGGCCGCCGGAGAATTCGTGCGGGTAGCGGGAGAGGGAGGAGAGGGGAAGCCCGACCCGCTCGATCATCTCGCGCACGCGCCGCTTGCGCTCGGCACGATCGCCGATGCCGTGGACATAGAGCGGCGCGGTCAGGATACGCTCGATCGTGTGGCGCGGGTTGAGCGAGCTGAACGGGTCCTGGAAGATCATCTGCGCGCGGCGCCGGTACGGGCCGAGCGCGTCACTCGGCACCTTGGCGATGTCGTCACCGTCGAAAGCGACGCTGCCTGAAGTCGGGTTCACGAGCCTAAGGATCGTCTTGCCGAGAGTCGATTTGCCGCAGCCGGACTCGCCGACGAGGCCGACGCTCTCGCCCTCCTCGATCGCCAACGACACACCGTCGACCGCGCGCAGGAGGCCGCGCGGCGTCTGGAAATGCGTGTGGAGGTCAGCGACCGACAGCAGAGGCATTCGCCTGCTCCTGGGCTGCGGTCGGCGGGCAGGCGAGGAGGCGGCGAGGCCGGATCTCCTCAAGCGGCGGCGGGCTGATGCGGCAAGACGGCAATGCCATCGCGCAGCGCGGCACGAAGGGGCAGCCCGGCTCGCGCTGTGCCGTGGCGATGCTGCCCGGGATCTCGCGCAAGGCGCCTGCCGTGTAGTGTAGCCGTGCATCGAGCCTGGGTGAGGCCGCGAGCAGACCCTTAGTATAGGGATGCAACGGATCCTCGAGCAGCGGCCCGGCATCGGCCTCCTCGGCACCGCGGCCAGCATAGAGGACGACGACGCGGTCGGCCCATTGGCCGACGATGCCGAGATCATGCGTGATCAGCATCAGCGCCATGCCGAGCTCGCGGCGCAGGCGGTCGAGCAGGTCGAGGACCTGCGCCTGGATGGTCACGTCGAGCGCCGTGGTCGGCTCATCCGCGATCAGGAGCTTTGGTCTGCAGGCGACTGCCATGGCGATCATGACGCGCTGGCGCATGCCGCCTGAGAGCCGATGAGGAAAGTCGTCGACACGGAGATGCGGATCGGCGACGCGCACCAGGTCGAGGAGCTCGATCGATCGCTTGCGTGCTGCTTCTGCCGACAGCCCTTCATGCAGGCGCAGCACTTCGGCGATCTGCTTGCCGACGGTCAGCACCGGGTTGAGCGAGGTCATCGGCTCCTGGAAGATCATCGCGATCTCGCGCCCGCGCACCTTGCGCATATCGGGCTCAGGCAGGGCTAGCAGATCACGCCCCCGGAAGCCGATGCTGCCCGAGGCGATGCGAGCGGTGCGCGGCAGGAGACGCATGATGGCGAGCGCCGTCAGCGACTTGCCCGATCCGCTCTCGCCCACCACCGCGACGGTCTCGCCTTCGCCGATGGCGAAGCCGAAATCGGCGACCGGCGTTCCCCTGGGAAACGCGATGGTCAGGCTGGAGACATCGAGCAGCTTCGCGGTCATCGCTCGGAGGAGAGCCGCGGGTTGAGCGCGTCGTTGAGCGCATCGCCGATCATGTTGAGGGCAAGCACGGTCAGCACGATGGCGACGCCCGGGACGGCGGTCAGGTACCAGGCGGTGCGCAATGTCTCGCGGCCGGCGCCGATCATCGAACCCCAGCTGATGCGGTTGGGATCGCCGAGCCCCATGAAGGCGAGGGCGGATTCCATCAGGATCGCCGAGGCGACGATCACCGAGGAGGTGACGATGATCGGCGGCAGCGCGTTCGGCAGGATCTCGATGAAGATGATGCGGAGATGGCCATAGCCGAGGCCGCGCGCGGCGGTGACGAAGTCCTTCTCGCGCAGCGAGCGGAACTCGGCGCGGACCAGCCGCGCGATGGTCGGCCAGGTGACCAGCGCAATGCCGACGGTGATGCTCTCGACGCGCGGCTCGGCGATGGCGACCAGCACGATCAGCATCAGGAAGCTCGGCGTGGTCTGGAAGATCTCGACCAGGCGCACGAGCGCGTCGTCGATACGGCCGCCGAAATAGCCGGCGGCGGCGCCGACGACGATGCCGATGGTGACGCCGAGCGCCATGGCGGCGATGCCGATGATCAGCGAGATGCGCGAGCCCCAGACGAGGCCTGCGGCGACGTCGCGCCCGAGCGTGTCGCTGCCGAGGGGGAATTGCGGGTTCTGTCCCGGCCACAGGAAGGGGCGGGTGACCATCGACAGCGGATCCTCCGGGTAGATCAATGGCGCGGCGATCGCGACCAGGGTGACGAACACCAGGAACAGGGAGGCGATGACGGCCGAGGGGTTGCGGAGGAAGGCCCGTAGAGACCGCCAGGCGCCGTCCGACTCCGGCATGGCCTCGGGTACGCGCTCGGTCGCTGTCGTCATCAGCGCACCTCGACCCTGGGATCGAGCCAGGCATGGAGCAGGTCGACCAGCGTGTTGGCGATGATGACCAGGAACGAGGAGAGCAGCAGCACGCCGAGCAGCACGTTGAAGTCGCGCCGCGTCACGGATTCGAAGGCGAGCCGCCCGAGGCCCGGCCAGCTGTAGACCGTCTCGATCACGACGGCACCGCCGAGGATGCCGCCGAGATGGATGCCGGCCAGCGTCGTCACCGGCAGGAGCGCGTTGCGGATGACGTGACGGAGCGTGATGGCGAGCGGCGGCAGGCCTTTGGCGGCGGCTGTACGCACATAGTCCTGGGAAGAAACCTCGAGCACGGCGGCGCGGGTGAGGCGGCCGTAGATCGCGACATAGAAGAGGGCGAGCGAGGTCGCCGGCAGGATCATGTGCTTCAGCCTGTCGAGGGCGTAGTCGAGGCCGGTGAGGCCGGCGCCGATCGTCTCCTGGCCGCCGCTCGGCAGCCAGTTGAGCTTGACCGAGAACAGCACGATCAGCATGAGGCCGATCCAGAACCCAGGCACCGAATAGAAGAACAGAGATACGAGCGAGAGGACGCGGTCGGGCCAGCGCCCCGCGGTCAGCGCCATGGCGGTGCCGAGCGCGATGCCGAGGCCGAAGGCGATGGCGAGCGCCATGACCATGAGCATCAGCGTCGAGGGCAGGCGCTGGCCGATCAGCTCGGAAACGGGCACGCCGTAGCGCGGCGACTGGCCGAGGCTGAACTGGGCAAGGTTGCTTAAGTAGGCGAGGAGCTGCTGAAGCACCGGCACGTCGAGGCCGAAGCGCTGGCGCAGCATCGCCATGGTCTCTTCCGTCGCCGCGCCGAACTCGCCGGCCATCACGTCGGCGGCGTCGCCCGGCGCCAGCTTCAGCAGCAGGAAGTTGAGAATGATGATGCCGAGGATCGTCGGCACCGCCTGCAGGACCGTGCGGCGCAGGACGCGCAGCAGGCGTCGGTTCTCGAGCATGGAGGGATCATAACCCTCCCCCGGCGTGCCGGGGGAGGGTATAGAGGCGCGCTAGTCGACGAAGTGCACGTCTGAGAAATTGTCGCCGAGGCCTTCGGCGCCGCGCGCGTAGTTGCGGATCTTCTTGTTGGCGATGATGACCTCCAGCGGCGAGACCAGGTCGACCGACGGCACATCCGCATGGACGATCCGCTGGAACTGCGAGAAGAGTTCCTTGCGCTTGGCCGGGTCGACCTCGACGGCCGCTGCCTCGAGCAGGCGGTCGACCTCGGGGTTCTCGTAATGCGCCGAGTTCGAGAAAGGCAGGCCGACGCGGAAGTTCTTCGACCAATAGCCGCGCTGCACGCCGACCGTGGGGTCGAAGACGTTGGTCAGCGACTCGATGGTGAGGTCGAAGGCGCGGTCGGTATAGACGCCCTTCACATAGGCGCCGAATTCGAGGTTCTGCGTGGTCGCATCGATGCCGACGCGGCGGAGCGACTGGCGCACGAACTCGGCGAGACGGGCATCGATGAAGGGGTTGAAGAGAAGGCGCAGCGGGAACCGCATACCGTTGGCGGCGCGCGGATGACCGGCCTCGTCGAGCAGCTTGTTGGCGATGTTCACGTCGAACTTACGCGGCTGTACCGCCGGGTCGTACCAGGTGCTCAGCGCCACGCTGATCGGCGAGGGCGAGACCTTGGCATAGCCGTAGAAGACCGTGTCGACGATCGCCTGGAGGTCGAGCGCGTGCGCGATCGCCTCGCGCACCTTCTTCTCCTTCAGGATCGGCGTGTCGAGGTTGAAGAAGATCTGATTCTGCGCGCCGGTATAGGCGAAGCTGCGCGTGTCGACCGCCAGGCGCGGGTGGTTCTTGTAGCGCTCCATGTCGGAGAGCGGCACCGGCGCCAGGCCGCCGAGGTCGAGATCGCCCGCCTCGAAGGCGGCGGCGCGCGCCGCGGCGTCCGGCATGAAGCGGACGATGACGCGATCGAGGTAGGGCTTGGGCTTGTCCCAGTAGTTGGGATTGCGGTCGAGCACGGCGTGGCTGCCGCGCACCCATTCCTTCAGCACGAAGGGGCCGGTGCCAATGTGCTGGGGCGGACCGGGCGGCGTCGCCACGTCGAAGCTCTCGAAGACGTGCTTCGGCACGATCGGCGACTCCGACGGGCCGAGCGCGACCATCAGGTAGGGCGACGGCTTGGACAGCACGATCACCGCGGTCTTGGCGTCGGGCGTCTTCACCTCGGTGACGTTGGCGAAGGTGCCGCGGCCGCGCGGGTGGCCGGCTTTCAGCCGCAGGATGGAAAAGGCGACATCGGCCGAGGTGAACGGCTTGCCGTCATGGAAGGTGACGCCTTCGCGGAGACTGAAGGTGTATTGCAGGCCGTCCGGCGAGAGCGACCAGGACGTCGCCAGCATCGGCAGCGGCTTCAGGTCGGCGTCGTAGGTGACGAGTCCGTCCCAGACCTTTGCCGATGTCGTCGGCGTCGATGTGTTGTTGAGGGCCGAGAGCGTCGGCGGCTCGTACTTCATGACGAAGCGGAGCGTGCCGCCATGCTTGGGCTGCTGCGCCTCGGCGGCCGGCGCCAGGAGCGCGGCGCCGACGAGCAGGGCTGCGGCGGCTTTGAAAACAGGTGACTTCACGGACAACCTCCCCGGAGCGTCATTGGACATGGACAGCAGATCAGGAAAAACTGGTTCTTCGTGTAAAAAAAATCAATACACAAAATTATATAGTGAATACTGTGGCGACTATGCAGCTCATCCTCCGCAATCGGATGCGAACGGTCGAGGCAAATATTCGAGAGCCCGGGAGATTGGTCGGAGCGGCGGGATTTGAACCCACGACCCCCAGTCCCCCAGAATGGAGTTCAGTGTCTAAGCTATTGAAAGTTAAGGCGGGCCGAAAGTGCGAAGGGCCGGTTTTCGTTGCTTTTAGGAGCCTGAGTCCCACACAAAGTCCCACACAGGATTCCTGATCTGTGACTTACGAGCTGAGCATAGCATGGTCCGCCCAAGGTCGGGGCTCTCACCTTTGAAGCTTAGCTCCTCGCCGTCGCGCGGGTACCTCTCCTTCGGCGATGGTTTGATATTATAGCCGTCAGGCTATATTGACTTGTTATATCCGCAAGGCTATATAGCCAAAATATATCCTTGCGGATATGGGAGGTCAGATGGAGATCATTGTCCGCTCAGCGCAGCAGCTCGGTACCGCGCTTCGCCGCCATCGGAGCCGCCGGCGGCTGACCCAGGCTGAAGTCGCAAGGAGTGCGGGCCTCGGCCAACCGACCGTCTCCGAGGTTGAGGGCGGCTCTCCGCACAGCCGGCTCAAGACGCTTGAGGCGCTCCTCGCTGCGCTTGAGCTCGAGCTCGTGGTGCGCCCGCGCTCCTCCGCCTCGCCTGACGACCTCGCCCGGATCTACTGATGCCGCGTCGGCCCCGGCACGCCCCGCTCGCGGTCTGGCTCAATGGACGTCTGGTCGGCAAGCTCATGCGCCAGGCCGATGGCGGCATCTCCTTTGCTTACGACCGCATCTGGCTCGACTGGGAGCATGCGCAACCCATCTCCTTGTCGCTACCCCTGCGAGAGGAGCGCTTCCTCGGCGCGGTCGTCACGGCTGTGTTCGAGAACCTGCTACCCGATGCGACAAGGATCCGAGAGCGCCTGGCCGGCCGGCTGCGTGCGGAAGGAACCGATCCCTACAGCCTGCTGGCCGCGGCCGGCCGTGATTGCGTCGGCGCACTGCAGTTCCTCGATGCAAATGAAGATCCCGGGCCGGCCGGCGCCGTTGCGGGCGCTTACCTCACCGACGAGGAGATCGGCCAGATCCTCGACCTCCTGCCCGAGGCGCCGTTGGGAAACGAGATCGAGGGCGATTTTCGCATTTCGATTGCAGGCGCCCAGGACAAGACGGCGCTGCTCCGGGTCGATGGTCGCTGGATGCGGCCTTCCGGCACGGCGGCAACAACCCACATCATCAAGCCACCGATCGGAAAGGCGCGAAACAGCAAGCTCGACCTGTCGGACTCGGTCGAGAACGAGTTCTTCTCGCTGACGCTTCTGCGCCATCTTGGGCTCGAGGCCGCAAGGGCCGAGATCGTCGACTTCGCCGGCAGACGCGCGCTCGCGGTTGAGCGCTTCGACCGGTATTGGACCGATGAGCCCAGCCCAAGACTGATCAGGCTGCCGCAGGAGGACCTGCTGCAGGCCCTAGGCAGGCCAAGCGCCAGCAAGTACGAGAATGACGGCGGACCTGGCATAGTCGAGATCATGAACCTTCTGCGATCGAGTGATCGCCCGGCGCTCGATCGCCGTGCCTTCTTTGAGGCGCAGATCGCGTTCTGGCTGATCGCGGCACCCGACGGCCATGCGAAGAACTTCAGCCTGGCGCTGCTGCCGGGCGGCCGGTTTCATATGACGCCGCTCTACGACGTCATGTCCGCCGAGCCCAATGTCGCGCGGGGCGAGCTCGAGACGAGGAAGCTGAAGCTCGCCATGGCAGTCGGAGACAACCGGCACTATCGGATGGATGAGATCGTGCCGCGTCACTTCCGACAGACTGCGAAGGTATGCGGATTTGCCGAGATCGACAGCGTGCTCGAAGAGCTGAAGAGCCGAATGGATCGGGCGATCGATGCGGCGCTCGCGGAGACGGCAGGCAAAGTCCCCGCGAGGGTCTCGGAGCCGATGGTCAGAGGAATGAGGAAAAGGGGAGCCCGGTAAGCGATGCGCCGGACCCGATCGCCCAGTATCCAGTCCATTCGCCGGCACGGCGCTAGCCCCTGAGCGAAGGCTAGGCGGTGTTTACAAAGTGGCGTGACGCAAGAGGTGTCTGAGCGCGGCCAAATGGAGCATATCGAGGAACGATCTGGCGAGCTTGTCGTAGCGGGTGGCGACGGCACGGTT